>JALOAG010000003.1 GCA_023228875.1 Bacteroidia bacterium
ACCATGACGAGGGAACACGGCTCCTCATCTTTTGCCGCCCTTCGATACGCTCGAACAAGTTCTCGCTACTCAGTATGACAAAAGGAGTTGGAGTTTTAAAAGATATCCGTAACATGTCATGGTGAGTAGTCCCAAAGGGCGTATCGAACCATGACACCTCATTTGAATTATCGCCCTTCGATACGATTTTGCCAAAGCGCAAAATCACTCAGGACGACAAACGCTCCTGTCATGGTGAGTGTTCCCAAAGGGCGTATCGAACCATGACGCTTTGTTAAAAACCATGAATCAATACTACACCTACATTCTCAAATGTTCTGACGGTTCCTATTACACAGGTATTACAAACAATATTGACCGAAGGCTGCAAGAGCATGAAGAAGGGTTAAATGAAACTTGTTACACCTATAAAAGAAGACCGGTAAAATTAGTTAGCTGCGAGATGTTTATTGATGTAAATCAAGCTATTGCAAGAGAAAAGCAAATCAAGAAATGGTCAAGAGCAAAGAAGGAAGCATTGATAAACAGCGAATGGAATGATTTGATAAAGTTAAGTAAAAAGAAGTTTGAATAGAAAATTTATCATGCTTCGATACAATCTCACTTTGTTCGGTTACTCAGCATGACAAATTTCCCCTAAAACCATGTCTCTAAAAATCCTCTACCTTTTCACCTCTCCCTCTCTAAAAGGCTCTTCTGTACAGACCAAAGTGCTGAACCAAATAAAATATCTGAACAAAGCAGGTGCAGAATGTAGAGGAGCATTTTTTAGCACAGAGGTAATGGAAATAACTCCACTTAACGAACAGGTGGATTTGATACCTGTGGAGAAATGTGAATGGAAATATTTTAGAAAGATAGGTCAGCGCAGAAATGTAGATAAGCGATTAGAAGAATTTATTAGCAGCAGATTTTCAGAAACAGATGTCTTTTACATTCGATACGCAGGGGCAAGCAAAAAATTATATCAAATAAGCAGGCAATACGGTAGCAAAATAGTTTCTGAACATCAGTCAAAAGAGATTGATGAAATAAGAAGCTTTGAAAATCAACATCCTTTCGGAGTGCGCCCATCCAAATTGTTAAGTCGTTATCTCTATTATTGGAAACCAATATATGATGAAAGAAAATGGGGAATATTATTTGCAAAGAAAATAAAAGCAATAGTTACCGTAACTAATGAAATTGCCCTATATCAACAAACGAAAGGTTCTAAAAATGTCTTAGTATGTTCCAACGGAATAGGCGTAAATGACTATAAGCTACGCAAAATAGCTCTGTTTTCAGAACCGTTGAAGATTTTGTTTCTAAAGGGAACTTCCTCTATATCGGAATGGAATGGTTTTGAGAGATTAATATCCTCAATAGACAGAAACCCCTCAAACAAGATAAAACTTATTGTTTGCGGACATTTAATTGAGGGAGAGATACCCGAAAGAGACTATATTGAGCACAAAGGGTATCTAAACAAGGGACAACTGGATGCATTGTTTAATGAGGTTCATATTGGTGTTTCAACACTTGCACTTTACAATAAGGACTTGCAGGAAGCAGCAGTACTAAAAACAAGGGAATACATTGCAAGAGGGCTTCCCTTTATCTACGCTTATACTGACCCTGACCTAAACGAAGAAACAAACTCTTTTGCCTTGCAGTTTCCCAATGACGATAGCCTTATTGATATGCAGCAAGTAGTGGATTTTGCCAAAAAAGTTCTCTCCGACCCCGAACATCCGCAAAAGATGAGAAAATATGCAGAGAAGTATTTGGATTATGAGGTGAAGATGAAGCGATTGTTGGAAGGGATAAAGAGAATGGCAAAGTAAAGAAAGAATATAGCCTTAATCTCAATCTGATTTATGTAGCTTTGTGCCTCTGCAATAAATATGTCAAAAAAAATACCCATTCAAAAACCCTTGTCGGACGATGAATTAAAAATCATCTTAAAGCGGGTGGTGTGGGATTATAACATATCCCCCGATGACCTGTTGGCTATCTTTAAAGGAGAAATGGAAGGCAGAGGGATTGACACAGCACAGCTTCAGGCTAAATTGCTCAACGGCTATCAGTGGCATAATCTCATAAAGTGGTTTGGATATGAAACTGTGCGAACTTTTTTAAGAGATGAAGTTATCAAAGCGATATTTCCTGCATCGTACAGGCAAAAACTTTTAAATGCAAAGACAATACTACGAACATAATCTTTATCCTTTGCAGGATAAAATGCTTGCTCTGGTTGCAGATTGCAATACCCCGTTTTACCTGACGGGCGGAACTGCATTGAGCAGGTTTTATCTGCACCACCGCTATTCCGATGATTTGGATTTTTTTGTAAACTGCGATGAAAAATTCACAGAATATGTAAATAACATTGTTGAAAGGGCAAAGAAAATATTTGCGACACGAATATCCATTTCTGATACGGACTTTGCACGGATTTATATTTCCGAAGGCAAAACAGAATTAAAAGTTGAATTTATAAACGATGTTAGTTTTCATTTTGGAGATTTCGTGTACCATGGAAAATATAAAACAGATAACCCTTGAATATTCTGTCCAACAAACTGACAGCGTTATCGCGTAACGCACCAAAGGATTTTTCAAATATACTTTTTTTGTCCTTTCATTATCCCTTTAACTGGATTGAGTTATTTGATGCAGCAAAAGAGAAAGATACATGGATTAATGAAGTTTCAGCGGCAGATATACTAAATCAGTTTGACGCAGTTCGGCTTGAAAGTGTTAATTGGATTGAAGAATTTAATACAAAGCTATATAAAAACAGTTTCAAAACTATTGCAAAAGACATTCTTATGGGCGCAGACAACAGCCTCTGTGGAACAGAAAGATGAGAAAGCATGCGGAGGAATATCTGGATTGTGGGGTGAAGATGAAGCAATTGTTAGCAGAGGTAGAAAGCTTTAGAATTCAATGAGTAGTTTCTTTTACTTTGTTGACGAAGTCCGTACTCCCTTTGTCATAAACGACATTCGTAGGGTTGCGGAGAAATACGAAACAGTATATTTGTTCTCCATTGACAGATTACAGGGCAAAGAAGCCTTGCCTGAAAACGTGGTGGTTTTTGAAAATTTTATTGACTGGACACAGTTTAAGCCTTTCAGAATACTGTTCAGTAATTTCTTTTCAATTCTCACTATTTACCTAAGTGAATGTATTGCACTACAGAGATTTCTGCCATTCAAAAAATCCGTTGCGGTTTTGGCTTCCAACATATTTAAGGCAGAGCAAATAGTTCAGATACTTAGCAAACACCCCCCAACTTTCAACTTTCAACTTTCAACTTTTTACAGTTTCTGGTTCTACGACTGCATCTACCTTGCTTGGCTAAAGAAAAAAGGGAAAATCAAAACTGCCATAACAAGAGCACATGGTGGGGATTTGTATGAAGAAAGGAGTTCATTAAGTGGCAACATACTTTTTAGACATTTTCAAATGGGGTATCTTGATGGAGTTTATTCTGTATCTGGTGCCGGAACATTCTATTTGCAGAAAAAATATTCGCGTTATAAAAGAAAAATTAAGACTATTTTCTTAGGAAGTTCTTTTCATGAAAGTCTTTCACGAGCAAAGATGGAGGGAGAATTTGTGATGGTTACTTGCGCAAGAATACGCAATATTAAACGTATTCATAAAGTTGCTGAAATGTTACAGCATATAGATTTTCCTTTGATATGGTATCATATTGGAGACGAGAATTTAGAAGCGAAAAATGACACCACCATTCCTAAATATATCAAAGCTAAAGAAGAACTTAAAACGAAGGGGAATATTACCTATATCCCTTTGGGGCAAATGGAAAATGAGAGAATTTTTGAGTTTTATTCCGTAACTCCTATAAACTTGTTTGTTAGTTTGTCTCAAAATGAAGGACTTCCCATCAGCATGATGGAAGCTGCAAGCTTTGGAATTCCGGTTCTTTCTACGGATGTGGGAGGATGTAAAGAAATAGTGAATGAACAAACAGGCATACTTATTCCTTTGGAAACAGAAATGAAAGAGGTTGCAAGAATTATTACCAATTTTAAAGATTCAGCAAAGAATACAGAGGAATACAGAAAGGGAGTGAGAAAATTCTGGGAAGAGAATTTTGATGCGGAGAAGAATTATGAAAAGTTGTTTGAAGAGTTGGAATTTTAAAAGTTTTCCGTAACATGTCATGGTGAGTAGTCCCAAAGGGCGTATCGAACCATGACACCTAATTTGAATTGTCGCCCTTCGATACAATTTTGCCAAAGCGCAAAATCACTCAGGACGACAAACGCTCCTGTCATAGTGAGTGTTCTGCCATAAGCGGAACGTATCGAACCATGACGAGGGAACACGGCTCCTCATCTTTTGCCGCCCTTCGATACGCTCGAACAAGTTCTCGCTACTCAGTATGACAAAAGGAGTTGGAGTTTTAAAAGATATCCGTAACATGTCATGGTGAGTGTTCCGAAGGGCGTATCGAACCATGACACCTTGTTTGAATTATCGCCCTTCGATACAATTTTGCCAAAGCGCAAAATCACTCAGGACGACAAACGCTCCTGTCATAGTGAGTGTTCTGCCATAAGCGGAACATATCGAACCATGACGCGGGAACACGCCCTTCACCTTTTGTCGCCCTTCGATACGCTCGAACAAGTTCTCGCTACTCTGGGTGACAAAAGGAGTTGGAATTTTAAAAGTTTTCCGCAACGTGTCATGGAGAGTAGTCCCAAAGGGCGTATCGAACCATGACACCTCATTTGAATTATCGCCCTTCGATACAATTTTGCCAAAGCGCAAAATCACTCAGGACGACAAACGCTCCTGTCATGGTGAGTAGTCCCAAAGGGCGTATCGAACCATGACACCTTGTTTGAATTGTCGCCCTTCGATACAATTTTGCCAAAGCGCAAAATCACTCAGGACGACAAACGCTCCTGTCATGGTGAGTGTCATAAATTTATTTATGACTTATCGAACCATGACATTAGATAATTGACTGTATTTTAATTTAAAGTTTGAAAGAGACTATTCATTTTTTTGTTTGCCGTAATGGTTTTGGACATCAAAAAAGAGTGATGTCAATAGTTGAGAAGATTAGCACTTTTAATAAAGAAATTAAAAGTATAATTCATTGTAATCGAAGGAATTTTGAGAGAACTAAAAATTGGGATACTACTCAACATTTACTTAATAAAGAAAATGTTGCATTTGAGTTTGAGTTGATGGATGAATCTCCTGAGTATCTAGTAGGTTTGGACGAACAAAAGATTAAAATTTGGTTGGAGAAAGTGAGAAAGGTGAAAGATTTAATTAAAGGTTTGATTGTGTTGGATAATGACGTATTGCTATTGAACATTTTTGAAAATGCAATGATTATGGGGTCTTTTTTTTGGTCTAATGTGATAGATGATTCTGACAAATATTCATTCAGAACTATTGAAAAACAATTGTTGTCAAAATATAATCCGATAGTCATGGGAGTAGAATCAATTGCAATGGAGGAAACAAAGAAAAGTCCAAGATTTATGGGGTTGCCTTGGTTTGGCGATGTTAGCCAGGAAAGGCAGAATCCAATAAAGAGTAGAGAATTAATTTTGATTACAGTTGGTGGAACTGAACAAGATATTTCCAAGTATTATGAATTAGCAATGAAACTAAAAAGTAAAGGAGAGAGAGTGGTAGTGGATAATGGGATTTATAAGTACTCAAAAGGAGAAATGAGTAAATTCTCTTATTTACATGAAGATTTTATTAAAATAAAAGCAGTGTTTTGCCGCCCGGGCATAGGTATATTAGATGATTGTGTAAAATACGGAATCCCTGTGTTTACTTTGTTTGATGGAAACAATAAGGAGTTGGTTCACAATGCTAAAACAGTAGAAGGATTAGGGTGGGGTAAAGCAATTAAAAATACCTTACTTGTGGATGATATAATAAAAAAGTTTGAGAGTTCAGACTTAGAGATAATGCAGAGTCTTATTCTTAAAGAAAAATCAGGAGGAGCAGAGATTGTAGCTCAGTATATATTAAAGAAGCTTAAAGAGAAAAATGAATAATAGACATAAAATATCAACATTGTTTTGCAATAAGGATGCAACACTGTTTCAGATGTATGAGATATTTGAACAAGCGAGTAAAGACGGATTGCCTGCCGGAATTGCATTGGTTGTGTCCGAAGATAATGTATTAGTAGGAACAGTTACAGAAGGAGATATAAGAAGAGGGTTGCTAAAGTATAATGATATGAAGACTCCTATTAAACATATCATGCAAAACGACCCTATCTGTTTTCGCGATTATCTTTCTATTTCTGAAATCTTAGAAAAAATTCCTGCTGAATTAGAGAAGAGAAATCGCCAAAGCAAACGTTACTTAGGAAAAATTGTATTGGTAGATGAAGAGAAAAGACCCACTCGTGTACTAGATTATCATCAACTTTGGGAACAGAAAGTTGCCAGCCATCGCCATTTAGTGGTTGTAGGATTAGGTTATGTAGGGTTGACAATGGCATTAGTTATGGCAGATGCGGGATTTATGGTTACGGGAGTTGAGTTAGATAAAGATAAAGTTAAGCAGTTAAATAGTGGCAGTTCCTATATACATGAGCTTGGATTAGAAGATTTGCTCAAGGAAAATATTGGCAAAAATTTCAGACCTGTTTCAGAATTGCCTGAAAATGGAGATGTTTTTATTATTTCAGTAGGAACCCCCGTTATAGAATCTGAAGGTAAAGGAAAAACTTTAGAAATGCGCTATCTAGAAGATGCATGTGAGAAGATAGGGCAAAAACTGAGAACGGGTAATTTGGTGATATTACGCTCCACCGTTCCAATTGGCACTTGTAGGAATTTTGTTCTACCCAAATTAGAGGAAATAAGCGGTCTCAAATGTGGAATTGATTTTCACTTGGCTTTTGCACCCGAGCGCACAGCTGAAGGCAAGGCTCTAAAAGAATTGCGAAGTCTTCCGCAAATAATTGGGGGCTACAATTTGGATTCACAAGAAGCGACTGCCGCTATCTTCAGAGATTTAACCCCTTCTCTAGTGAGAGTGGATTCATTAGAAGTTGCAGAAATGGCAAAATTGATTAATAACTCTTTTAGGGATTATGTTTTTGCTTATTCAAATCAAATGGCAAAAATTGCTCATAAGTTCAATATCAATGTGGTGGATGTTATTAATGCCGCTAATAAAGATTATACAAGGAATCCTGTTCCCCTCCCAAGCCCTGGAGTTGGTGGACCTTGTTTAACAAAAGATCCTTTTATTTTTGCATCAGTTGCTCAAAAGTTTGATTTTGATGAATCTTTATTTGTCAATGGACGTCTAATCAATGAGTCTATGCACGAACATGTGGCAAATCAGGTTTTAAAAGAATTGAATTTAATAGGAAAAAATCCCGAAAATTCAGTTGTGTTTATTTGTGGATTGGCATTTAAGGGAAATCCAGAAACAGGGGATATTAGAAGTTCTTCTTCTATTGAAATAGCCGAAATGTTAAAAGGGAAAGTAAAGGAAATAAGAGGGTTTGACCCGGTGGCATTGGTTTCCGAAATAGAGTCCTATGGTATTATTTCAAGGACATTCGAGGAGGGATTAGAAGGGGCGGATGTCGTTATGTTTTTAAACAATCATAAGGCTTTTGAAAGTATTAATACTTTTGAAATGACAAGAAAGTTAAATGAAAATCCAATTGTGTATGACGGGTGGAATATCATTAGAAAAGCAGAAGTGTTGTCAACCCGACCTGCAACGTATATAGGGTTGAGTTATAGAGAAAGCAGTATCAGAAAATGAAAATATTGGGAGTTATACCAGCAAGAGGAGGGTCAAAAGGCGTTCCTCTGAAAAACATCAAATTATTGGATGGCAAGCCTTTGATTGAATATACAATAATGGCAGCCTTGCAATCGAATTTAGACAGAGTAATTGTAAGTACAGACAGTAAGGAAATAGCTGAAGTAGCAAAAAATGCAGGAGCAGAAGTGCCATTTCTAAGACCAGATAGTCTTGCTTCTGATTCTGCTTCGTCTATGCCTGTTGCAATCCACGCTTTGAATGAAATAGAGAAAATAACAGGGGATGTTTTTGATGCCCTAATGTTATTACAACCAACTACACCATTTAGAACAAAAACAGATATTAATGATGCTATTGAATTATTAAAGAAGAATAATACAGATAGTGTAATAAGTGTTGTTGATGTAGAAGGAACTCATCCTGCAAGGATGAAGTATTTGAAAAATGGTTTATTGATAGACCCTCCATTTTGCGAACAAAAGGAAAACCAAAATAGACAGGAATTAGAACCTATGTATATCAGAAATGGAGCAATTTATTTGACAAAAAAAGATGTATTGCTAAGTGGGACATACAAAGGCAATTCTTGTTCCGCATTGATAATGCCTCGTAATAGGTCTGTAAACATCGATACCGCTTTTGATTTTGAATATGCAGAATTGTTGAAAGTTAGTAATAAAATATGAAGCAAATTTTACATCTTGAAGCATATAATTATCCGAGTTCTGCTCTCCAAAAATTGCAAGTTTTGGGTAATTTAGTAAGTGTAAATATTTCCAGCCAAACGGAACTTGATACATTGCTTTCTGAAAAATCTTTTGATTATATTTTTACGACTATAGGCTATTATCTGGGCAAAGAGAACTTACAATCTCAGTTGGCATTAAAAGCAATAATAACACCCACTACTGGACTTAATCATCTGGATCTGGATTATCTAAATTACAGAAATATAAAGATAATCAGTTTGAAGGGAGAAGTAGATATTCTCCGCAGTGTGCAAAGCACGGCAGAGCACACATGGGCATTGTTGTTGAGTTTAATAAGAAATATATCTAAAGCGACTCTGAGTGTTAAGCAAGGAAGCTGGGACAGGGCTGTACTGTTATGTGATGAGTTAAATACAAAGACTTTAGGAATAATAGGTTTTGGACGTTTGGAGAATATCATTAGCGAGTATGCTAAAGCATTTTCTATGAAAACAATGATAACTGATATTTCTGAAGAGTCTCTAAATAATGCAATTGCCAAGGGAGTTGAAGTCGTAGATTTGTCTGCTTTATTAGCAAAATCAGATTATATCTTGCTTATGGCTTCTTATAGTAAGGAGAATGAAAATTTAATCAATGAGGAGTCTTTTTCTATCATGAAACAAACTGCATATTTTATAAATACTTCCCGAGGTGAGATGGTGGATGAAGAAGCGTTATTGAAAGCATTAAAAACAAAGAAGATAAAAGGTGCGGCATTGGATGTGTTAAGAGATGATTCATCGTGGAAATTACATGTTCCTAAAAATCATCCTTTAATTGAATATGCGAGTCTTGAAGATAACCTCCTGATAACTCCGCACATTGGAGGGTATGGGAAAGTATCCATAGAAAAAACAAGAGAATTTATAACCCGAAAATTTATTGAAAAAATAGAAAAATGAAACCTATACTTATAGCAGAATGTTGTCAAAATCATAATGGCGACAAAGAGATTTTAAAAGAGCAGATTCATACAGCTGCGGAAAATGGAGCGGACTATGTGAAAATTCAGGCAATACGGTCTAAGGAATTAACACATCGCTTGCGATTTGACGAGGGAGAGGTTGATGCCGATGGGGCTGTTAAAGTAATAAAGCGACCTTATAAACCTGAGTTGGAACGATTGCAGAAATTGGATTTAAGTCTTGATGATGAAGCTTGGTTTGTAGAAGAATGTTGGAGAGCAGGTATTGCCCCAATGACAACAGCTTTTACTAGAACTGGAGCACGAGAAATAAAAGACTTAGGGTATGAAGCCATAAAGATTGCTTCTTATGATTGTGCTTCTTATCCATTGTTAAATGAAGTAAAACAATATTGGAAAAAGGTGTTTGTTTCAACAGGAGCGACTTATGATAGTGAAATTGAAAAAGCAGCAGAAGTATTAAAAGGAGTAGATTTACATTTGTTACATTGTATAACTATTTATCCTACTCCAATGGAAGAGCTTAATCTTAGGAGAATGAATTTCCTAAGAAGATTCTCAGTGTCAGTTGGATATTCGGATCATTCGCATGTTGAGACAACAGGTCTTTGGGCAAGTAAAATAGCATTAGCTTTGGGAGCTAACAGTATAGAAAGACATTATACCGTATTAGAGAAAGATGAAACTCGTGATGGTCCGGTTTCCATAAAGCCCCATCAGTTAAAAGAATTAAGAGAATTTGCCGATAAATCCCGAATCGAACAAATGGAAATAATCAGAAGAGAATATCCTGATTGGGAGAAAACGTTAGGTAGTATAAGTCGTGATTTGTCGCACGCTGAGAAGCTAAATAGAGATTACTATAGAGGGCGTTTTGCTTCTTTAGTTGAAGGAAGACATATTTATAATTGGGAAGACGAATTATTTTAGAAGTGCTTTTTGCTACACGCTTATTAACGAAATTAGAATATGAGAAACTCATAAAAAGAAAAGTAACAACCTTTCTTTTTAATGAAATAGATTTTCCAATAGAGAGAGAGACGTCCGTATCATCATTTAATTGCACCACACAAAGAGTTCCAAGCACATGGTATTCTTGGGAGCAAAACGACAAACTGCTACAATCTTTCAAAGAGAAGTTTCCGCAGTTCTTTCAATGGAGACAATACGACTTAATCTTAGCTTTTCAAAAAGCAATGTATTGGGCAAATTTTAGAACCGGATACTTACACTATACAAAGCAACAGTTTTATGATAAAGAGGAAGTTCTGTACATAGAGCCACTGCACCCTTATAACAGACTAAAAGTTTTTGTTAAATACATAAAACAAGTCTGTGCTAAAGGAGAGAAACAATCTTCCAACCCAAACAAAGGCAAATTTATAGGGTGTCATGGTATCTTTATCAAACATGCATTTCAGCTTACTTTGTATCAGCATATAGTTGAGAAAGTGAAAGATGATAAGAGGTTTGTAATGTATGCTTTAGATGCTTCTATTAAAGAAAGATTGATGAGCATGGGAGTTGAAGAATCAAATTGTGTATTGTTATCAGGCGGAAGCAAAATATCGCAATTGCCGATAATTTCTCTTTTTGCATTAAAAGACAAAGACTGGTATGTATTAAATCAAATAATCATCCATTGGAGAGAAGTGCAAAAATGGGTGAGCATAGCCGAGCAGATAGCCGAAACAGGGATTAAAACTTTTTTAATGAATGAGGGGGAGAACGGTATTATGGGGGCGGTATTGGGCGAGGTTATGAGCAAACACGGAGTTACATCTTTTAATACAATGAATGGTACCAAGTCAGGCGAGGTGCAAGATGCTCATATTAATTTTGATAAATGGTTTGTATGGGATGAGAAGATGAAGAGACTACTTGTTGAAAGAAATAAACTACCTGCTAACAAGCTTATTGTATCTGGACATTTAATGGAAGATACTGTGGCTACCCATTCTTATCAAGATAGCTTAGGCTTGGACAAAGAATATCTGAAAGATAAGAAGGTTATATCTGTTTTTTCGGTCAGAGGAAAGAGAGAGGAGAAAATAGATACATTTAGGATGCTCTACGAGGTGGCAAAACAAGACCCTGCTATTTTTCTTCTTGTTCGTCCACATCCTTCCGAAATATCAGATGACAGTTTTTTGCCACCTAAGCACCTTGAAAATGTAAAGTGGGTATCTTATAATCAAGAAAATTCAAAGGCTACTTTATATGATCAATTGAGTATAAGTGATGTGAGTATTTGTTTTGGTTCTACCGTAGCATTAGAAAGCAAATGGTTTGGTGTTCCTTGTATTACGGTTGAAAAAAGAGACGAGAGTTTGATTTATGCGGTGGATGGGGAAGAGATTGTGCATCTGAAAGATACGAATTATTTAGAAGATACTATAACTAAGATTTTGAATGTCAAATTGCAAGACAGACCACATCATATAGCATCCGTAGCGAAAACGATTGTAGAGTGGGTAAGTGAAGGAATTTAAAGAAGAGTGACTAAAAAAGTTCTCATAATCTGTTTTACTTTTCCTCCTTATCCTGGTATTGGTGGCAGGCGTTGGGCTAAGTTTGCAAAGTATCTTGCAGAATCGGGGGTAGATGTCAGCGTTATTGCGGCAAAGAAGAAACAAGGGAGTGTTTCCTCATGGGCTTCAGATATTGAATCTTATAGAGAGAAAATAGAGTATATAAAAACGAATTATCCTCTTGTATTAACTCGAGTTCCCAAAACATTCATAGAGAAGGTTTGCTACAAGTTAGCATTGCTATATGTCAAGTTATTTACCAAGGGGAATTATTATGACCATTCTGTGTTTTGGCGTAAAAACCTACTAAAAGCAACTGAGGGAAAAATAAAACAAGGCTATAATAATATTATTGTTTCTTGTGCTCCTTTTGCTACGGCTTATTATGTGGCAGAACTGAAGGAGAAATATCCGAATATTAATTTGATAGTTGATTTTAGAGATCCCTGGACTAATAATAAAACTTCGTTTGGATTTACTACGATTAGTTCAAAAAGACTAGAAGTTGAAAAAGTAAGAGAAAGAGTCGTGGCAAATAAATCAGATTATATTTTGACAGTTTCTGATGCGATGACTGATTATTATAAATCTTTTGGTACTGAGAAAAAATGTTTAACGGTAAAGAATGGTTTTGACTATTCAGATTTTGAGTCTTTAGAAGGATGTAAAAGTCAGAATGAGAAATTAAGATTTGTTTTTGCAGGTACGTTTTATCATAAATCGCTTCATGTGTTTGAAAATTTTTGTGAATCATTGAGAGAGATTAGAGAAGAAAATGAAGATGTGTTTAATAAGTTGGAGTTTCATTTCTTTGGAGATATGCCAATGCAATTTAAAGAGATTGCAGGCGAGATTGTGTCTATTGTTTTTCATAATCGGGTTTCTCTTGAAAGTGCTTATATGGAGATTGCAAAAGGTAACTTAGCTATGCTCTTCTTAACAGATGATTTGAACCATTCATTTAGCACCAAATTCTACGAATACATTGCACTACAAAAACTAATTGCAGTCTTTTCCTCAAGAGGTGAAACGGCTTGCTATGTTGAAGAGAATAGATTGGGTTATGCTTGTGATTTAGGAAATATCAAAAACTCTCTCCTCAAAATTCACTCAGATTGGAAAAAAGGAGCATTGGTGTTTAACCAAGAGTACAACCTCTCACAACATGATGTTAAAAATATTTGCCAAGACCAGATTATTCCTTTGTTGAAGTAACTACGCACCCGGCAAACCTTTTCGCTGTTTATAGCTTTGTGTGCTCTCTTTTTCTTCGATGACTTCAATCATGTTTTGCTTATTTAGAATTATTCTAAATTTGTGCCTTTAAATAAAAACACTATGCAACACTTATTAGAAAAATACGAATACATCAGCCGTTTGCTACAGTTGGAGAAAGAAAATATTGACCGTAGAGAATTTCATAAAAAAGTAGCTCCTCTGTTATTGGAAATGGGAGCAAATAAGGAATTCTTAAAAGATGTGATTAAGAGAAACTTCTTGGATGAAGGATATCTTAACATGGAGTGGACGGGTTATAATATTCCGTTCTTCTATGTGTATGAGACAGAGCACTTTGTTCTGAAACTTCATTTGTTTCCACCGGATAAGGAGAAGAGAAATAATATTGCGGCTCATTGTATTCACCACCACAATAACTACATCATTACCACCAATGCGTTTTTTGGTTCTGGGTATGAGAGCTTCTTATTTGAAAAAAATCCACAAGTAGATTCTAAAACGCTGGATGTAGATTTGAAAATCACCAAGCATTTTCATCAAAGAGATTGGAATCCAAGTATGGTGGATAGTTGGGAGCCTCATGTGGTATTTATCCCCCAAGAGCTTTCCTCTACACTTATTATTTGGTCTCCGGACAAACGCAGGGCTACGGATAACCTCAGACAGAACCCGCTGTTTAAGTTAATTAAAAAACCCTTGAGGTGGTTTATTCATAAAACCGGAATGACTCAAACTTTTGGTATTGCAGAAGAAAAAACCTATCAATTTTATCCTAATCCTAATGGCAAAGGATTCAAAGGAATAGAGGAGAATGAATATTTTGCACCTACAAAATCAGAAAAGGGAGAGGCGGTGAATGATTATTCCGCTCAAATGATTTTTGCATTTATCCAAAGAGCAGGCTTGTTTGATGCAGAGTTTTTTGCAGAAAATAAGAACAGAATACCTGCCTATTATCACAAGTTTATAGACATGGTAGCTGTAGGAGAACCAATACAGGATGTGTATCATCGCACGGTGATCAATGTGCCTCAAAAAACATATTATAGAGAAGATGTGTTGAAGGCATCTTTGTAACTTTTATTTCACGCAAAGAACGCGGAGGTTTCACGCAAAGGACGCGGAGGTTTCACGCAAAGAATGCGGAGATTTCACGCAAAGAACGCGGAGGTTTCACGCAAAGAACGTGGAGGTTTCACGCAAAGAACGTGGAGATTTCACGCAAAGAACGCGGAGGTTTCACGCAAAGAATGCGGAGATTTCACGCAAAGAACGCGGAGATTTCACGCAAAGAACGCGGAGGTTTTACGCAAAGAATGCGGAGGTTTCACGCAAAGAACGCGGAGATACAAAAAAATGACTGAGAACGAAATTTCAAATAAGATTATTGGGATTGCAATTGATTTGCATAAATCCACAGGAGCGGGTCTGCTGGAATCTGCTTATGAAAATGCTTTGGCTTATGACCTTAGGGAGTCGGGGTTAATTGTTTCGCAACAGGTTGCACTGCCTTTTGTTTACAAAGAAGTTCAATTAGAAGTTGGATATAGAATAGATTTGTTGGTAGAAAACAAAGTCTTGGTTGAAATCAAATCAGTAGAAACCTTAGCACCGGTTCATTTTTCGCAAACTTTGACTTATCTTAAATTGTCGGGAATCAAACTCGGGTTGCTCATTAATTTCAATTCAAAATATCTGAAAGACGGAATTCACCGACTGGTAAACAATCTGTAATGTGTTTCTTTTTTACTTGCAGAAAACAGCAAGTTAAAAACTTTCCACGCTCTTTGCGAGAACATCTTTTACAATAACATACCTTAGCGCCCTTAGCGTGTCCCCCAAATTACTTTTGCGTTCTTAGGGAGAAACTTATTGCTCACAGTGAGAAAATTTATTACAAATAGCAGCCTTAGCGCCCTTAGCCTGTCCCCTAATTACTTTTGCGTTCTTAGTGAGAAAACCGTTGTCACATGAAAATCCTCTTCTATTCTCCCCACCCGACACACGACATTGTATCCGAAGTAGGATATGCCACACACCAACGCGAAACTATTATAGCGTTACAGGGTTTAGGTGTAGAAGTCATACCCGTGATATTGGGTGGAGTCACCTTGAGTGAAATGCCTTTTAAAGACGGCAAAGCATTGGAGCCAAAAGGAATCAAGGGAGTAATTAAAAAAATCATCCCACGATTTGTTTGGTTAAGCCTTAAAAACTTTGATTTGTTTGCTAAACATGACTTTAAAGCAAGAATGCGTTTAGAACAAGCCGTGATAGAACATAGCCCGGATTTGCTGTACGAAAGGTCTGAATACTTGCAGGATAGCGGGACGAAAGTTGCTCAAAAGTATGGCATCAAACATTTTATAGAAGTCAATGCTCCCTTTGTTGAAGAAATGCGTGCTATGGAGGGATGGCATGTTTGGCAGTGGTTGGCACATTTCAAAGAAAAGAAAAAATACCGTGCTGCCGATAGGGTGTTTGTAGTATCAACTGTATTAAAAGATTTTTTGGTAAAAAGGTATAAAGTCAATCCTGCCAAGATTTTGGTTTCGCCTAATCGAATAAATGAAAAATCATTTTTGCTTAAAGCTCAAAGCCCTACAAAGATTCAAGTTTCTTTTCGCGATGCAGCACCCTTGGTGGGTTTTGTAGGTTCTATCCTTCCGCATCACCATTTGGATATAATGATAGATGTTTTTGCAAAACTGAATAAAGAAAATGTAGATGTCAATTTGTTGATAGTGGGTGGAGGAAGTTTGCTTGACGAATTGAAAAGACAAGCGGAAGAAAAAGGATTGAGAGATAGAATACATTTCACAGATAGAGTGCCACATCAAGACATTCCGGCTTTGATTCAAACGATGGATATTTGTGTTATGCCTGCTTCAAATTGGTATGGTTCTCCGGTTAAGATTTTTGAATATGGAATCATGGGTAAGGCGGTTGTGGCACCTGACAATGGTCCTGTAAGCGATGTAATGGTGGACAATGAGGACGGGCTTTTGGTGCAAAATAATGTAGATGAAATAGCTACAGCAATTACAAAGTTGGTGAAAGACATAGACTTGCGTCATCGGTTGGGCGAGCATTTTCGGCAGAAGATAATACAGGGATTTACATGGAGACACGCAGCGGAAATGATTCTAAAAGAGGCAAACAAATAATTCGGTTTGCCTCTTTTTTTTGTAGCGAGTAAGTCGAATTATGCTAACAGGTGTTAGTTTATTTTTCATACTTTTGCCAACTCAAAGGGATTGAGGTTGGTTCAACACAATCTCTAAACAATGAGCAAGCATGAGAGCACTTTCAGCATATAAAAAATACGCTTACTATTTTTACAAATACGGGAGTTTAAACAAGTTAAACAATTATCTATTGAATCAACGTGAGTACAAATCTCATGTAATCAACATGAGAAGCTTGCCTTATAAGATAACAGTAGATCCCGGCAATGTATGTAATCTAAGATGTCCCGGATGCCATACCGGCATTTTACACAAAGAAAGAATAAAGCCTCAGTTTTTAACCTTAGAGAATTATAAAATTATTCTCAAAAACTTTGAGCAACATGCATTAAGCATCGCGCTTTACAATTGGGGTGAGCCGTTTATGAACAAAGAGATGTTTTCTATTATCGATTATACACGCTCAAAAAAAATTGGTAGTACGATTCACTCAAATTTCAACGTATTTGATAAAACAATGGCGGAAGAGTCGGTAAAATCAGGTTTGACCCATATCTACCTGTCTATAGATGGAAGCACCCAAGAGGCATATAGTCAATATAGGGTAAAGGGAAATATAGACAATGTGATTGACAATATTAAAATCATGGTGGAAACGCGCAAAAGGTTGAAAAGTCATTTCCCTATTCTGACATGGAAATTTCTTGTTTTTGAACATAACAAACACGAAGTTGAAGATGCCCGGAGGATGGCAAAGTCGCTGGGTTTGGATTCATTTGAGGTGTTTAATGCCGTACCTAAACTAACAGACATCTATGACCTTGCCGAACAAAATCGGAATGACCTGAATTTTATTCCCGGTCAATATGATTGTCGGAGCCTTTGGTCAAGTATTTATGTAAATCCTAATGGTGCTGTTTTGCCTTGTTCTTTAGCTTTTAGACCGGAGGAGAGTTTTGGCAATTTGTTGGAGAATTCGTTAGAAGAGGTATGGAATAATAAGAATTACACATCTGCCAGAAAGATGTTTGTTGACCCTACTTATGAAGATGTCCCATTGCCGTGCAAGGGTTGCACCTATTCTATCGGGAAAAGTTGCCATAAGATTATCAATAACAAGTTGCCGATTAAGTCTCAAGTCTGATTTGTAGAAAAATATTAATTGAACAACTTATTGATAAGGACCGCCCGGAATGGGCGGTTTTTTTTGTCTTTCATTTTGAGGTATTGATACTATTCATATTCCATTTGATTGTATAAAATTACTTTTGCACCTGCAATGAGTGAAACTGAGGAAGGTAAGAGGATTTCAAAAAAAATTGCACAAACCACAGCTTACGGAATTATTTTCAGTGTGAGTTTTTCTCATCTGTTGAATGATGCCATTCAATCTTTAATTCCTTCCATTTATCCCTTGTTGAAAGATTCCTTTCAACTCAGTTTTGCCCAAATCGGGCTTATTACCTTCACCTTTCAGTTTACAGCGAGTATGTTGCAACCCTTAGTTGGAGCCTATACAGACAAACATCCTCAGCCTTATTCACTTGCATTGGGTATGTGTGTCTCATTATTGGGATTGATTTTGATTTCTTATGCGAATAGTTTTGGACTGATATTATTATCTGTTGCGCTTATTGGTACAGGTTCATCCATTTTCCATCCGGAATCATCCAAGATAGCATATATGGCATCCGGAGGCAGGCGGGGTATGGCACAGTCGATTTTTCAGGTTGGCGGAAATACCGGCTCCGCAATCGGCCCCTTGCTTGCAGCGTTAATTGTTGTTGAATATGGCAGAAGTCATGCAATATATTTTGGTATTCTTGCATTGATTGCAATTTTTGTTTTGCTGCATGTCGGCAAATGGGCTGCTCAGCAATATGAAGACAGGATACGTGTCAACAAAAGAGTGGATGCGGGAGAACACCACCCTCATTTGACAAAACGCAAGGTATATCAGAGCATTGCTATTCTTCTGGTTCTTATTTTTTCAAAGTATATTTATTCAGCAAGTATCAGCAGTTATTATACTTTCTTTTTAATTGAAAAATTCCATGTGAGTATTCAACAATCACAGCTATTTCTCTTTGCCTATTTGCTTGCATCAGCTGTTGGAACATATCTCGGAGGTCCTTTGGGAGATAGGTATGGACGCAAGTATGTGATTTGGTTTTCTATCCTCGGAGCAGCACCATTTGCATTGTTGTTGCCCTATGTAAATCTGTTTTGGACATGTACCCTGAGTGTAGTCATAGGCTTGGTGCTGTCATCTGCATTTCCGGCTATTATTGTATATGCACAAGAACTGTTGCCCGGTAAAATCGGCATGGTATCAGGCTTGTTTTATGGATTTGCATTTGGGGTAGGAGGGATTGCGTCTGCACTTCTGGGCTTGCTGGCGGATTACAAAGACATCTACTTTGTATATTATCTCTGTTCCTTTATGCTGTTAATGGGTCTGGTAACTTGGTGGTTGCCGGATTTGAAGAAGAAATAAAAAAGCCCCAAGATTGGAGCTTTTTTGATTGTTAGTAGCGGGGACAGGACTCGAACCTGCGACCTTTGGGTTATGAGCCCAACGAGCTACCACTGCTCCACCCCGCGATTTGAGGGCACAAAGATATTGATTTTTCGCTTACTTACAAAACTTTCTTGTGTTTTGATATTAATTGTAATTTCGCTTCCTGCTAATGAATCAAAACACTATGAAAAAGATTTTTACCAATACAGGACTTTACTTAATCCCTGTGTTTTATTTTACTGCATGCAATACGCCTATGAATACAAAAGAGAATACCGATAACAATAGTTTATTGGGTTATGACAAGAATCTGATGGATACTACCGTAAGTCCTTGCGAGGATTTTTATCAATATGCTGCCGGAGGATGGATGGCAGCCAATCCTTTGCCTGCTACCGAAAGCAGATGGGGTACTTTCAATGTGTTGGATAAACAAAACAATGAAAAAATCAGAAAATTGCTCGAAGAATCCGGTAAAACAGAAGCTGCCAAAGGAAGTCCTGAACAATTGACAAGAGATTTTTTTCAATCTGCAATGGACACTGCAACCCGAGAAAAGTTAGGTGTTGCTCCTCTACAACAGTATATTGCGGCTATTGATGCGCTTACTTCTAAAGATGAAATAGCAACATTACTAGGCACATTTAACCAAAGCGGCTTACTTGGGCTTTTTAGTTTTTATGTTTACACAGATGCAAAGAATAGTGAATACAATGCAGTTTATGTAGGTCAAGGTGGCTTGGGATTACCGGACAGAGATTATTATCTAAATGAGGATGCAAATTCAAAGGAGATTAGAAATGCTTACATTGCCTATATAGCCAAGATATTAGGGTTGATTGGGGAAAAGGAAGGAACGAAAGCTGCTCAACAGGTAATGGCATTAGAAACACAGTTAGCGATGATTTCGATGTCTAAAACTGAGATGAGAGACCCTGAAAAAACATATAATAAGAAATCATATTCAGCATTTACTCAGGAGTATGCTTATTTCTCATGGGAGAAGTATTTTGCAAATGTTGGGGCGAAGGGTATCAATGAGTTGATTGTTTCTCAACCTGATTTTTTCAAACAATTAAAAAATGTTTTTGCAAAATTTTCACTTAATGACTGGAAAACTTACCTTAAATGGCAGTTAGCCAATGGATTATCCGGTTATCTCAATGCAGAAATGGTTCAAGCCGGTTTTGACTTTTATCAAACCACTTTGAGAGGAACCAAAGAAATGAAGCCACTTTGGGAAAGAGCGGTCAATATGGTAAATTCAAACTTGGGTGAACCTTTAGGACAAATGTTTGTAAAACAATATTTTAGTCCTGAGTCTAAAAAGCGAGTGAGTGAAATGGTGGAAGAACTCAGAACTGCGTTCGGTCAAAGAATCCAAAAATTGGACTGGATGAGTGCTGAAACAAAGGTAAAGGCAATGGATAAGTTGAAAGCGTTTAGTTATAAGATTGGCTATCCTGACAAGTGGAAAGATTATAGCATGGTTGAAATTTCAAAGACAAGCTTGGTTGAAAATCTTATCCATATCAACCAGCGCGAGAATGAAATAATGCTTGCAAAGATTGGTCAACCAATAGACAAAACTGAATGGGGAATGTCACCTCAGACGGTGAATGCTTATTATAACCCCACTCGCAATGAGATTGTCTTCCCTGCCGGTATTCTTCAGCCGCCTTTCTATAACCCCAATGCAGACGATGCACTGAACTATGGCGGTATCGGAGCCGTAATAGGTCATGAATTTTCACATGGATTTGATGACAAAGGCAGTAAATATGACGGTAACGGTAATTTATCGAATTGGTGGACTGAAAATGACAATGAATTGTTTAGACAGCGCACTCAAATGATTGTAAATCAGTTTAACAGTTTTGAGGTTTTGGATAGTGTTTTCATTAACGGGGAATTAACCCAGGGAGAAAACATTGCTGATTTTGCCGGCTTGACGATTGCCTATTATGCACTTAAAAACCATATAGATAAAGTAGGTAAACAAATTGCTTCTCCTGATGGATTTACATGGCAACAACGCTTCTTTATGGGTTGGGCATTGGTTTGGGCTCAAAATATTTCAGAAAAAGAGTTGAGACAGCGCATTATTACAGATCCCCATTCACCCGGTAAATACAGAGTGTTAGGACCTTTGAGCAATATGCCTGAATTTCAAGAAGCATTTGGATGTACAAAAGGAAGTAAAATGCAAGCGGATGAGACTAAAAGGGTGATTATTTGGTAGATTTGCACCATATACAATTCTTATGCTGGAAATCATTCCAAAAGAAAAGATTCTGAAAAGTGTCCGCAAGGGGTTGGTTGTACCATCCGAAAAACCTTTTGCAGATTTAGACTTAGATATACCTATCTATAATAAGTCCTTGGTCAAAAAGGAGGAATCTATCATTAAAGTCTTTTTGCAAAATGAGAATGCTTTTTTTCAGTCTTGTAGCAACAAATATGAGTTCATGAGCACACTCCACAAGTTGATTGATGCCAGAGGATGGAAAGACCCGGTATGTCAAGAAACTTTGTTGAGTGAATTGCTTAACACCAATGGTATCAATACTCATGTAAATAGCCCCACGAAAAAAAGCCCTTTTATCACAACCTGTGCAAAGGCATTGAGCAAACCCTCTGTTTTGATTTTTGATTACAGGTTTCAGTTTATTAAGAAAATCATGGCTGCACCTATTCTCATTATTGTAATGACAGAACAACAACTCAGCGTTTATTCCGAAGATAAAAGTTTTTTGCAATTAAATGCTGTGGAAAATTATACAAGATGTGCGATTCATCCGCGGGTATTGCAGGATAAGGAAGTGTATTTTTTCTTTATCAATGATAGTCTTTAAACCATGTTGTCTGCGGTAATACTTACTTTTAATGAAGAAAAACGAATTGCGGATTGTATTCGTTCAGTAAAAGATGTTGCGGATGAAGTTTGGGTTATTGACAGCCGGAGCACAGACAATACAGTTACTATTGCAGAAAATGAGGGTGCTAAAGTATGTAGTATTGAATGGAAAGGTTGGGTGCATGCACGGAATTCAGCGGTTGAATTGGTTTCCTTTGATTTTATTCTTTTTGTAGATGCAGACGAAAGACTTTCAAATGAGCTTGTCAATAGCATCAAGTTAGAGAAATCATTGCACTTTCCCCACCAAGTATATTTACTCAATCGACTCAATCATATCGGGACTCAGGCTATTGTCCATGGTGCATGGTTTCCTGACTATAAATTAAGAATGTATCATAAATCACGTGTTTCATGGCGTGGTGGTAAAGTACATGAATGGGCGGATGCGGGGACAGTAAAGCCATTTTTATTAAATGGATATCTATTGCATTATGGTTATCAATCTATAGAAGAAGTTAAGCTGAAAACAAAGAAATATGCTTCGTTAGCTTCACAATCGTTGCATCACAAACCGAAATTTATATTAACACTTAAAATGTTGTTTTCTCCTCCGGTAAGATTTGTCAGAGATTATATTATAAAGTCAGGATTTAGAGATGGGAGAGTGGGGTTTAATATAGCATTAGAGTCGGGGAGAGAAGTGTTTTTGAAATATTCAAAAGCGCTTTTTGTTAAAACTGCTTAATTTGAGAAAAGACGAGCGTAACTTGATATAGCCGGAGAAACTATAAATTCAGTTCTCAATTCTGCAACATTTTTGCAAAGCAAGTTTACTACTTTATCTTCCTGAAATAGAGTAAATTCAGAAGCCCTGTTAAAAGGAATGGTGATAATTTCATTCCCTCTCAAAATATAAATGAGGTTTCTATTGTTTAAGTGTATTTGGGTTTCATTTTCTACTTTGGTTACAAAACGACTCAGAACATCAAGAGAACAACCACCGGGAATGGTATCATTATTAATTACCAAAATAAGGAATTGATTGTTTAAAAAAAACACATCAGTTTGCAACGGTGTCCCATGATAATTCCATGTATGTAAGAAATCTTGAAAATTTTCAATGACAACGTTTTGTGTTTCTTTATCAATTACAGTAGCTGATGGATAGATTTGGACTTTAGCACTGTCGGGTAGGGTAGTGGTAAACATACACGCAAAATTAAATATTAGAACGAATCAGATTGGCAACTTCTTCAAATTCTTCTTTGGTGAACTGAGGTCTTGGATTTGAAAAATTCATATCAGAAACTGCATTCATTGGAATGAGATGAATGTGAACATGGGGTACCTCCAAACCCACAATTGAGAGTCCTACTTTCTTACAGGGAATAACTTTCTTTACTGCTAAGGCAATTTTTTTAGCAAAAGCATGTAAGCTGTTCATTTGTGATTCTGAAAGGTCAAAGTAATAATCAATTGGCTCTTTTGGAATAACTAACACATGTCCTTTCGTAACAGGCATAATATCAAGAAACGCCAGATGCTTATCATCTTCTGCAATTTTATAGCATGGAATTTCACCTTTAATAATCTTTGAAAAAATTGTTTCAGTGTGTGCCATTGTTATCTTGAGATATCAATTATTTCAAATTTAACTATTCCGGCCGGTACTGTAATTTCTGCAATATCCCCTTTGGATTTTCCAATGAGTCCGGCTCCTATCGCTGACTTTGAAGAGATTTTACCTTCTTTCAGATTTGCTTCAGACTCCGAAACAATCGTATAAACCATTTCTTTGTTTATCTTTAGATTTTTCACAGTTACCTTACTTAGTAAAGAGACCTTAGAATTGTCAAATTTGGATTCATCAATAATTCTGCTGTATGCAATCAGGTTTTCTAATTTGGCAATTTTAGCTTCTAAGAGTCCTTGTGCATCTTTTGCTGCATCATATTCTGCGTTTTCAGACAAATCACCTTTGTCGCGTGCTTCTGCAATTTGTTTACTAATATTGGGTCGTTCTACTTTCTTGAGTTGCTCCAATTCTTTTCGAAGGTTATCCATACCTTCCTTTGTTACATAATTTAATTCTGTTGCCATGTATTTTGTTTTTTTGCTACTTGTTAAAAAAAAACGTTGCACTTGCTCAGGCAAGTGCAACATTGAAATCGTAGTTGTATATTAGTTCTTATTTACTACCTTTTGAATCAATATTAATTCTTAACCCAAAAGAATGAATGCCATTGAATGGGTTAGTGGAACGATATGAATAATCAATTGCAATTGTTGATTTGTTTTCTGTATTTCCTTTTGCTGCCAAAGGTATTTCAACACTGGCACCGGCACTAAACCCTGTCAATGCATCATTTCTAGTATCATAATTAAAACCACCTTGTTGGAAGTTATACCCTGTTCTAACCATGAAGATTTCTTTGTAAGCATATTCTAATCCAATTGATGTTAAATTGGGAGAGAAGTTATTATAATTATAATTAGCTCCAATTGTCAAGCGATTGAAATATACATCTTCATCACGGTCTAACTTAATATCATAACTACCGCCAATGTGAATTAATGCAGGAAATTGTACTGCATCAGCACGAGAGAACATTGAACTCTCATATCCTGCACCTTGAATCGTTGATTTTCTTGTAAGTCCATCACCGGAAGGAGTCATGCTGGGACCGATATTTCTAAGTGAAATTCCAAATTTAATGTCGTCCTTTTTCAACTTGCTGTTCGGATTAGATGAAGTTGCATATTGAACACCGGCATCAAAACATACACCCACCATTTTCACGTCAGGAATCTGTTCTTGAATGAGTCTGGTTACAATACCGCCAGAAATAGCATCAGTAAATTTCTTTCCATAGCCAAATCCTAAATTCATGAAAGAAGGCCTGTAAGTACCCAGTCCTCCGTCAGGTTGTTGCACGGTTGTAATTTGAATATTGCCTATTTCATAAGACATTAAACTTATACCAATAACATCAGAACCACTTTTACCAATGTTTTGGGTGAAAGCTACATTGTTGATATTGATACCGGTTCCTAATAGCCAAGCAGTACGAGCAAATACAAGCTCTGTTTGTCTTGTCTTGGCAAGACCTGCCGGATTGAAATAGAATGATTCAGCTCCTCTTACTCCACTCACATTTGCATTTCCCCATCCGGAGCTTCTTGCCCATCCATTGATAGTCAATTGAGGCGCACCGGCAGTTCCAAACCTTGCAGGGTCAGATGCATTGCTTGAAGAGATTATGAATAATCCTGTACTCAATACGAGGATATTTCTAATCCTATTCTTTATTTCTAATTTTATCATTGCAAAAATCTTTTAGCTTAATAATTATAAATTAATATGAATCCAAATCCACCGTACGCATTACACCATACCATTTGAGTATTTTTTCTCCTAAATCCTTACCATCAACGTGTATAATATACAGCCCTGTAGTAATAGGTACATTTTGATTGTTCTTCAAATCCCAATCAAACCAAGTGATATCATCATCCTTTTTCACTCTTCTTACCAATGTGCCGCTTAAAGTATAAATAGAAATTGTACATGTTTTTGGAAGGTTTGTAATTTTCACTCTACTATCAATCGGACTTGTTTCATATTCTGAATAAGCATAGTATGGGTTTGGTACTATGTTAATTAAATCCATTGAGTTAATTTTAGCACCAACCTGAGTTTCAGGAGCGATATCTTTTGTATTAAATGTATAGATAGGAGGTACATTGTTTAAGTTCGTAGTGTATGGTTTCCTCATACGAATTTTGATGGTTACCTCAGAAGGTGGAACTCCATTCTTGAATTCAAATCCAGGAGCAACCATGGTAGGCACAACCCACATTATTTGTGATAATACACCTCTCTTGTTTGCTTCAATCGGAATTGTACCTTCGGTAGGGACCTCCATAATATTTTTATAGAAATTACCTTCGTCATAAATAGGTCCTTTGAAACTTCTATTAGCTTTACCTGAGTAGCTTCCCATTATATATACATAGTGTTTACCTCCAAATACCGGATCGAGACCATTATTAGCCTGATCAAAGAAATTGGCTGTAGGATTCCAAATCATGTCATTACCATTTTGGCCAACCAAATAAGAGTCTTCACCAAATGCTAAATTAAGTCTTTCACCTGTTTCAACATTGATTGCATAGCCGGGGAAATAGCTTGTACCTCTTTCTCCGGGAATTGGTTTTAAATCTTTGTCTAAGGATGTGCCCCATCGGAGGTTAAATTTAGACATTTTACCAGCATTCAAATCTTTGTTTTCACCTAATTCAAACACTACACATTTGGTCCATTTAGACTTATCAGGAGTGATAACAAAGTTAATACTTGCAAGCTCTGCCATCGGATTATCCGCAGGTTGACTGGCGTTCCATGCCATACCAAAAGTTCCATCAACTCTTGAGCATAATGCATAAGGAGCAATTCTACCATCCCATATTTTTTCATAAATTTCATTAGGGTCCATGAGCTCGCCTTGTGCTCTATTTGCATCGGTCATGCCGTTTGCCGGTACTGATGTAACCCCACCTGAACGAATCCAATTAAACTGAGGATTGCCATTTACATCAGGAACTGCAGTTAACCATTGTTTACTCAAATCAGAGTATTCAACCTCATAGCTTAAAAATCCGTTAGTAGGGTCTTCTTTCGGACTGTAACCTGGAGATTTAACTTGTTCTACTGTGATAGAAAGTCCCCAATCAGCTAAAGTAGGTCTGTTTACCAATGGTTTTCTTTCTGCATTAGTACCCTCGGCTGTTTCAAAAGGAAGGGCTAAGGTTGTATCTGAATATACAGTATCTCCGGTAGTTTTGTTTACTAAGAACCAGTAGCTGCTACTGTCTATGTTGTCTTTGTACCTTGCGTCTTGGAGTGAAGGAGCAGCAGCATTCGCATTTCCTTTTAAAGGTGTTGAAGGATCTTCGACAAAAACAAGTTCAAATTCTGCATTAGGTACTTTAAATGGATCTACTACCTTAATTTTAACTGGACCAGCGCCATTTAAGTATGTAACTTCTTGAACAGAATTGTAAGCGAGAATCCTGTCAATGGTTTCTTTTGTAAATTCTAACCTGTTTCCCCCATTTCCTCTACCTTCAATTCTAGTGATTTTTGGACCGGTTCCGTATTTAGATTTTAATATTGTTCCCTCATTTTTAGGCTCTGATTTATGAGGTACCCCTGTAACTCTTTTTATAGTTCTGCCTGCTAAGAATTGTAGCGGTTCATTTTTAAGACTGTCATTAGATGGATATGCATAGGCATATATCATATAATAATATTTTTTAAAGTTGACCAGAGTCTTATTAGATGTAGTTGCAAAAGCATCTTCTGTAAGACTAAAGGTACTTACTAAGCCTTCATCTTTTCCATCCACTTTTAATACAGGTATATCTTGTTGAACTACCGGGTCATATTCCATATTAATCATTTGTCCGATACCATCTTTAATGTCACATTGGAATACAAGTCTGGCTTTGTCAATATTATTGATATCACCTGTACTTACTGTCCCATCTTTTAATTGATAAACCAAATACCCTTGGAAATTGTATTGGATTGAATCTGCATTTTCATTGAGTACAATTTCGCTATAGTTACGTGTTTTATATGTATTTAAGAATTTGAAAACTAATTCATTTTCAAATTCTTGTATTTCTATGTCCGGTGCATCAGGACCTTGAGTTAATAAGAAATTATTATTAAATAATCTTTGAGCTCCATCAGATGCTCTTTTCAATAAACCAAGTGAACCGGTAGCGCCTCCACTGGTTGTTCTAGCCCAAACCACACCAACAGTTACATAATTTACGGCTCCGGGATAAAGAGTAAAAGGACCTGATGATTGTAAATATCTTCTATCACCGGGTGAGTTTCCTGTAGAATGTTCACTCCATATTTGAGAAGGGAAATTTGGATCTGTTTCACCTGGGAACATGTAAGTTGTAGTTTGTGAACCGGAAGTTCCATTTCCACCAAAGGTCATTGCATTTCCGTTTTTCCACTTAGCCATCAAATAGTTGTAGTAGTGGATTGATTGTTGAGGATTACCATTTACCGGATCCCAGTCATTGTTATAATATACAAAAGCATATAGTCCTAATTGATTTCCGGCTGAATCTCTGGGTCCTTCAAAAAAGTCAGTACCGACAGAAGGAGGATTTAATCCATAACCTAATACCCCTTCATCAAAATCATCGCCATTATAGCAGTATCCAAGATCTCGAGGAACATCACAACCAACGTAGTCGTCAAACGCAAATCCCAAATCAGCATCAACCCATTGTCCAAAATACGTATTATCCAAAGGCTCATTACCTCTGTTTACAATTTCTGAACGATAGAATGTCATATTATTTATTTCATCATTGGTAGCAAATGCAAAAGCAGTTGTTCTGATTTCAATTCCAATTGGCATACCACCGGTTTCTGTATGAACATTGCCTCTATCATTATAGACAAACCAAAGCATCATATCGGGTTGGTCTTGAGGTCTGTTTGAGGCTACAGGTCTCAATGGATCGAGTACAGGGTATTCTCCGTTAAATGGTTCATATATTCCGGGTGCTCCGAACCCTGGCTTTTCAAAATATGGAGCCAAATAGTCAGGTTCACCGGGATTGTAACGCTGAGGTCTATTTGAACCGGAGGGCCATTCCAATAAATTAGGGCTGATATCAGTCCAACCTGATTCTTCAGCTTGAATGAGTTCATCGCGTGTAACTTTCCACACTTTATCATAAGCAAGACACTGATCTGCTTCTGTTGAAGCCAAAGCTGTATCAAGAGGTCCGGGCCAAAAGTCAGAACCATTTTGACGATAAGTCATTGCTGCCATCCTAAGATTTCCATCGCCTCTACCGATACCACCTATCCAGAGTGCACCTGCAAAAAGAGAGTGTCTTCTAATGGAGTTTGCATCTGTAACCTTTGGAATTTCATATTTAGGAAATGACAAGTCCCACCACATATCACCTCCGTTAAGAATTTTGGTTCTTACGTTATTTATATCAAGGTCGGCACTCTGACTTGATGCTTTACAATCATTTGCAAAACGTCTAAAGTTGTTACTGGGTAAATCGCTGGGATTAGTCTGCTTGCGTTGAGGATTTTTAGAAAATCCCTGAATCTCTCTCGCTGATATATCTTGTACACATAGTGCAGTAACGAGAGTTAAACAGAATATAATTTTGTTCATTGCTTTCATGTCTTTTTCTTTTTCTTAATTAAAAATTAAATCTAACACCTAATCTTGAGAAGCGAGGAGCAAGGAAATTGCCCGGGCTAGTTGTCAAAATTCTATATAAATCGTAATAAGATTGAGCATTTAATTGCTCAGAAACAGCTTGTTGTCCACGAGGGGAGTTCAAAAATCCGTCATCTGTTGGGGAGCCTGTATATGGATACACACCAGAGATCCTTTCAAAATTAAACACATTGGTTACCCAAAGGAAAGCAGTTGCGGTAACAGGCTTTCTGTCTTTTCCATCACGTGTCTTTCCTCTGTTTATAATAAAGTCCTTTTGGATATTAATATCTGCATTAAACTGCCATGGTAAACGAGAACCAAAAGGTGTACCTTTAAGATTGGCTCTATCTGCAGAACCAATTTGTGTAGGGACATTTGTTTGAGAGTAAGGTAGTCCTGAGTTAGCTGAAATGATAAAGTTAGCATTTACATCACGGAACACTTTCTCTCCCCAATTACCCCATGTTGGTCCTTGATATTTGTAGCTTCCTTGATTTCTTCCAAAGTTATAGTTAAATACTAAACGGATTTGATGACGAATGTCTAAATCACCTAATGGGAACAGTGTTCTAAGATTTGGTTGACCGGATGCTATCAATGCACTGGCAGCATTAGGGTTAGAACCGGTTCCATCTGCAAATTGAAGGTTGTAGTTTGCTCTAAAAGATAAATGATCTCCATCTATTTGGTATTCTGTAGAGAAACCTTTTACAGTACTAAAGTCAATATTTTGGTAACTGATATAGTTTACAGGGTAAGCTTGGTTATATTGGAATAACTGAATATCATTCTTAATTTCTGCATAATATGAACCTAACTCAAGAGATGAATTTTCACCTAACATCTGCTTAAATCCAATTTGATATTCTGTTTTAATACGAGGCTTCAAATTAGGGTTAGCCAAAGCTCCTGAGTTACGAGAATCTAAGAAGTAGTAGTTGTCAATTGTAGAAAATGCATAACCGGCAATTGGTTTTTGAGCCAAAACGTCAAAACTAGCATAGAAGTTTGCATCTTCCCTTATTGGGAATGAGAATAAAATACGGGGTAATACATTGATTTTTGGAGCAAAATCTCTGAATGAATTTCCGGTTAATTTTTGATTTGATGGGTCAACTAAATACGGTGCAATTCTTCCTGAATTAGTTTGGTTTGCAATAATCTCAGGATTGTTGACTTCGTTACCGGCAGCATCATACCATTGATCTCCATCTCTGTAGCCTAAGATACGGGTTGGATTTTTTACGTCATTGACATACACTTTGTAATCTTGTCCCATATTGGAAGGGTGATTGATTTGTATCCCATTTATTTCACTTACTTCACCTAATGTTTTAATTGGATATAATGAATAAGGGTCTTTGAGTACAAGCTGATTTGCGTCATAACGTTCTAATCTTAATCCAAGTCTGAAGATGATGTCTTTGTAAGCAAATTTATCTTGTATCCAAGCTGCTTGGTAGGTTGGTTGAAAAGCACCAATAAGTCTTCTTTGGGGATCGTTGGTAAATGCCTCAACGCTTGGCTTTCCTCTTATTATTCTTCCTAAGTGGTCATATCCGTAGTAACTAACATAACTGCTACCGTTATTAAGCAGTTCGTTTGCGCTAAACATAGTTACATCAAAGTCGTCCGGTGTAAATGAGTTAATTTCAATAAAGCTTCTGTCTGTATAAAAATTACCATTTACATCTCTAATTCCTTCCTTGATTATTTTGTTACGGAAATTCTTGTCAAAATTGGTTTGTTGATCGGTGTTAATGAATCTTTGATATTTAACTGTATCTGTAAAAACGCCATTAGCATCATAGGTTAAATAAGGATTGGCTTTGTCCAGTTCTTTCAAGTGTGTATTCATTAATTGAGGCATTAATGTCCATAGACCAGAAGCCCCGATACCATATCCTCTGTTTACAGTTTTTTCATACATAAACCCGAATTGCAAATCATGTGGAGGTTTATATGATCCGGTTTGTTTGTTACTTTTTACTTGGGTTTCAAACATTGCAAATGCAGTATATCTTTCTGCTTGTCCTTTACTCCAGTTTGCAGTAATAAAACCTGGTGTTGACCAAATTGAATAAAGGTTAGGAGGGTTGTAACCGTTCAGTAGCCCTTGTAATTGTAGAACTTGAAATTCATTCTGAATTGTGATACCACGTTCTCCATAATAGTTATAGAGATTTGTTGTATAATTGGCTCTGAGAGGATTCATGTTTTTGCCCCTGTCTCCGGGTATAAATTTATCTGCTCTGGTAAATTTATAGGCAGTATCTAAGAATCCTATTTGCTCATAATAATTGCTTAAATAAACGGTGTCTCCATTTTGGTCAACATACATTTTTGGTGCATCGCCACTTCTATATGCATAATTAGCAGTTTGGTAACGTTCAAACTTGCCAATATATCCGTAGTCAAAAATCCTATCTCCATGAACAGGGTCATAAGTTCTGCTTAATGTATTTTGATAATCAACCCTAATAGTGTAATAAGTGTTGTTAAAAGTAGTTTTACCAGCTCTTGCTCTTGAGGTGTCGGAAGGAATTCTGTGTGTATATCTCAAATATGAACGAATAGTAACATTGTTGCTAATAGCGTTCAACTTATAGTTCATTATATTATTACTCACAGCCGGACCTCCGGAATATTGTAAACTTGTGAAAAAGCTTAAGTCAATGTTTTTGTTTGGGTTAAAATCTATTTTGCCTTGGAAGTTAGCATCTGTGCTTGCACTATTGGGTCGCACTCTCACATTTTCCATATCAGCCATAGTAAGATAATTTCCCGCATGTACAAAAGCACCGTCAGCATTTGTAATTAAAGGATTTTGTTCAAGCTCTGATAGTTTTGTGTCATTGACTTTATAAACGCCAATATAAGAAGGGCTCGGGTCTCTTGTATAAGTCAAATTACCCGCTACCATATAACCTAAAACAACACGTTCTTTTGAGCCTTGACCTTTATTGCGAATATATAAAGGACCTTGTGCAAAGCCTTCCATCTGAGTCCAGTCAAATCGGTTAGCGCGTTTAAAACGATTGTCATTGTCGAATTTATTTCCTGTTAATTTGAAAAATTCAGTAGGGGTAGAACTTGTTAATTCAAATGAACCTTTATGAAATCTGGAAGCACCTTTAGTTGTAATAGAAATTGCACCTCCGGTAAAATCTCCGAACTGTGCAGGAATACCGTTTTGATAAATTGTGATTTGGCTTTGAGAAGCTTGTGTTTGACCAAATGCACCGATTGCACGTACACCGTCAATAAAGTATGCTGTTGCGTCCACCCTGGACCCCCTGAAACTAACGCCACTTCGGGTTACGTTCACACCGGCTGTAAGTCCTGCAATATTTGCAACACTTCTTGTTGGAAGACGTTTAATGTCTTTATCCGTGAATGTTTTCTTTTGGTCGTCTGCTTCAATGAGTTTTCTGCCTTTTAATCCAGAAACGCCAATCGTATTCAACACTTTGCCCCCGTCTCCGGAGCCTCCGCCTTTTGACATCTTAATATCCCTAAAAATATAGGAGTCAGATGTAATTGTAACTTGGGTTACCGCAGTGTCATACCCAATATAAGTAACAATTACAGTATAATCACCCGGATTCAGTGTAGTAAAAGTAAAGTTGCCATCAAAATCTGAGTAGGTACCATCAATAAAGATACCATTTTGTTCTAATCGAACTGTTGCATAGTCAAGTATTTTGCCTGTTAATGCATCTTTAACAGTACCGCGTAACTGACCGTAATTTGTCTGTGCTTGAACATATCCTGCCATTACAATGAATAGTAATAGCATCGAGGTTCGTAAGTTGGTATAAATCAGTCTCATAAGTGTATTTTTTCAGTTGTATTAACTAGTATTTTATTTCCAATTTAGGTTCGTTTTTGGGTGGTGCAATTTCAGTAAATATTTAATAACAGACAACCCATTATCTGTTTTTTATTTTTTAATTGCATCAAGGCTAATTTCTTGTTCTATTTTTTCAATGAGCGTTTCTGAAATTTTTCTATAGGATTCTCTTGTCCATCCTGCAATATGAGGTGTTATGATTACATTTTGCATGGAAAGTAATCGAGTATAGGTGTTGCTTTCTATGATACTCCATTTCTTAAGTCTTTCATTTTCTATTACATCTGCACCAAAAAATGATATTTGCCCTAATTCCAATGCTTGCAGAACATCTTTGGACACAACTACTTTGCCTCTTGAAGCGTTAATTAATCCAATTGGTTTTTTAAATTGGCTTATAAATGCTTGGTTTACCATGCCTTTTGTCTCTTTGGTAAGAGGCACATGTAACGATAGATAATCCGCTTCTGCAAAAATCTGCTCTAATGTAGATTCAATAGCAAAGGGAGATTTAATTTGCTTGTATTTATCATAAGCAAGTACCTTCATGTCAAATCCTGATAGTCGCTTTGCAAGTATTTCTCCAATATTGCCAAAGCCTATAATCCCCATAACTTTTTCACTTATTTCTATACCTCGGTTTGCTTCTCTGTCCCAATGCAATTTTTTAATGCTGTTACAAGCATGAGCAATATTGTTAGTTAGGTTCAGCAATAAACCAATGGTGTGTTCAGCCACTGCATTTCTATTGCCTTCGGGTGCATTTATGATTAGAATTTTTCTCTTTATTGTTTGTTCTTCATCAATGCTGTCAATACCGGAGCCGCCTTTTGCAATCCATTTCAGTTGTTTAGCCTTTTCAAAGAACGTAACATCACACTCTATTTTGCTTCTTACAATCAGTCCTGTGTAGTTTTCTATAATATCCAGAATCCTTTCCTTGGTTATTTCGGGATTGTAATGAAAGTTGAAATTTAACCTTGACAAGCCCGCTAATAATGCCGGATGAAAGTCATCAACTATCAGAACTTCATCTCGCTTCTTCTCGTTTCTCATCACAAAGGTATAATAGGTGCCTGCAATATTAAGGCTTAAATTTAAGAATGGCAGTAATTGTTATAGGAGTGGTGCAAATCAACTTTTTTGACGTTTCCATAGATTATGTTCGGACAATTTTATTTTTTTGCCGAAGAAACGATTGGCTGCTTGCTCAAATGCAGTTGTGTAATCAGATACATAAAACTGGTGAGCTACAATTTTTTTGTTACTATTTGCAAGATTTTGTTTCTCAATTATTTCTAATACTCTCATTGCAACCACATAAGCACTATTGATAATTTTAGTTTTACTCCCTATCAAAGTTTTGATTTCTTTTTCAATTAGCGGATAATGGGTACAAGCAAGCACAAGAGATTGCATACCGCGAAGCCGAGAGTTCTCTAAATATGCATTGATGACAGCTTTGCTGATATTATTATTATAAAACCCTTCTTCAATCATGGGTGCCAGTAATGGTGTTGCCAGACTTTGAATGGTTTTGGAGGGTGCGATTGATTTGATATATTTTGGGAACACACCGGATTTAATGGTTCGTTTGGTGCCTATCAGTCCGATTTTTGAATTTTTGTCGTTTGCCAGATAATGTACAACAGGTTCAATGACATTGATAACCGGTAAATCTTTAGGAATCCATTTTGTATAAGCATTGCCAATACTTGCTGAAGCAGAATTGCAAGCAATGACAATGAGTTTACATTTTTTCTCTACTAAGAATTGAATAATCTCTTTGCCATAGTTTCTAATGGCTTTGGCAGATTTGTCTCCATAAGGCAAATGGGCGGTGTCGCCAAAATATATGATACTTTCATTGGGGAGTAGCTCAGATATAGCATTGGCGACTGTTAAGCCGCCAATACCTGAATCAAATATGCCAATTGGATTTGTTGACAAGATTGCTGATTAATTGCCCAATGGATTTTTTGGAATAACTGGTGTGGTTTCATTGTCCCCACCTTCTTTTCTTTTTTTCTCAGACTCTTCTTTTGAAATTAATTTGAGTTTAGTGCGCACTAAATTCTCAATATCTTCCGCTTCGCGTTTGTAATGGAGAACAGAAGCATCTAAAATCATGGTATATCCTTTTTCTTTTGCAATTGCTTCGATTGCTTCATCAACTTTTTTTCTCAAAGGTGCCAAGAGTTCTTCTTGTTTGTTGGCTAATTTCTCTTCGTTTTCTCTTTGTTGGTATTGATAAATCTGTTGGAGTTGCTCAAGCGCATATTGCTCTAATTCAATCAGCCTTTTGTTTTGCTCACCGGATTCAATCTTTTTGCTTAACTCTGTTTGCTTTTTTAAATAGTCATCTTCAATTTTCTTTAAATCTTCTTGTAACCCAAGGTAATAAGACATTAAGCTGTCGTTCATTGTTTTGTACTCAGGCAAATCCAAGACTACACTACTATAGTTTAGATAGCCGATTTTTACACTTTGTGCATTCACACCAAGCAATGCGGTTGCCATAAAAACAAATAGTATGGTCCCGTTTAAAATACTTCTTCTCATATATTTTTTAATCATTTTTTACTTTGTAATTCCCAATTCTTCCAATACGTTGTCGCTTAAATCATATTTTGGGTCTGTTATCAAGACTACCATGTTTCCTGCAATGTCAAAAACGAAATCATAAGCTCCATCTTTTGCCACAGATTGAATGGCTTTGAAAACTTTGTCTTGAATGGGTTTGATTAGTTCTTGGCGTTTTCTGAAAAGTTCACCTTCTTGTCCGAATTTTTCTGTTTCAAATTTTTTAATTTCGGTTTCCATGTTCACAATTTCTTGCTCTCTTTCTTTCTTTTGGTCTTTTGTTAGTAATGGTTCTTCCGCTTTATATTCTCTGAATTTGCGATCTAATTCTGCATATTTTTTATCAATCTCGGCTTGCCAATCGGCTGAATATTCATCTAAATGTTTTTGTGCTGAGCGATATTCAGGCATTTTGCCTAAAATGTATTCGGTATCTACATAACCGAACTTTTGCTTTTGTGAAAATGCAGTTGTTGACAATAAAAATGCAAATACGACTAAGAGCAGGTGTTTCATAATTTATTTTGTTTTAAGTGAATAAACCAAATTGCATACCAATTTTTGAGCGGGCAAATTTATTCTTTTTTTATATTGTGCCAAGATAGCATTACAAATACCCTTGCAGTTTATATACCAATGTTCCTAACCATTCTTTGATGAGTAGTTCCCATTTTTGGAAGTTTCTGGCATTAGGGATAATAACCGTGTCTATATTGTAATTTCGTATGGGTTCAAATAAGAAATGTGTAGGGAAGGGTTCTGGCTCAAAACCTGCTTTACGAAACACTTTCATTGCTCGACCCATGTGAAATGCAGAAGTTACGAGTAAAATCTTGGGGTTGTTGATGCCAATGAGTTCTTTTGTGTATTGAGCATTTTCAAAGGTGTTCTTAGACTTTGTTTCTATAAATAATCCCTGTGTCCTAAATTGTCCTTCTTTCAGATATTCTTCTACAAGTTTTGATTCTTTTACATTGGGTTTTGTAAGACTGCCGCTGCCTCCGGATATGACAAGTGTACTAATCTGACCGGATTGAAATAATTTAAGAATTTGCAAAAAACGATCAGAGGATTCTGCAAATGATGTACGATTTAAGTCTTCATCTTTAAAACAAAAGCCACCGAGCAACACGGCTGTATCAGGATATTTTGTGTGTTCTTTAGCAATATTGCGCCATTTTTTTTCGGTTAATACGCCCACTTCGTTTACAATCACACCGTTCCCCAAAACGAATACCAATATGATTGCGGAAAAAATCAACCGTTTGCGCTTAATAAGGTTCTTGGTCGCAAGGCTCCACAGTAGTAAGACAAGTATCCAGAAGAAAGGATTGAGTAAAAAATTCAGAATTTTACTAAAGACGAAAAACATGTCAGAAAGGTTTAACGATGCAAAAATAAAGAAAAGACGTGGCTAATCTTTTGACGTAAATACATCATTGATTATATCCAATTCAAACCCTTTGTCCATGAGTGTTTGGATTATCTTTTGTTTCTTTTGCCAGTCTTTTACTCCCACACCTTTATGTCTTATTGAAAGTTTCTCAACCCAATCTTTTAGTGTCTTTTCATATAAATCAGGGTCAATTTCTTTCAGACTGATTTTGATATTTCTGTCGCTAATTTTTTTTTTTTTAGTTCTCTGATAATTTTAAGTCTGCCCCATTTCTTTTGTCGGAATTTCCCTCCGCAATATGCACGCGCAAAGCGTTCTTCATTCAAAAAATTACTTTGGATGAGTTTAGTAATTATTTCCTCAACATCGTCTGCTCCAAGACCGAAAGTGTATAATTTTGACCGAACTTCTTCATGACACCTTTCTTGGTAGGCGCAATATTTTTCAATTTTCTTAAGTGCAGATGCAGGAGTGAGTTTTTTCATTTAATAGAGGCAAAGGTAGTATTTGCTCAATATGGTTTCAGGATTTATGAGCGCATTTTATGAGTATGCAATCATGTTTGAAAGACTCTTTTTTAATAAAATATTGTGGTAACAGAATTTATTTTGAACTATAATATTGTTTCAAATATTTGATAATCAGTAATATGAATGCTGTTTATGATAATTGTCATATAACAATATGATAAGCATCATTGCACACATCAATAATTCAACTCACTTTTGAAGGTGATTTCATTACATATAAAATGAACGTTATGCACCTTAATTTTAAACATATTCTTTTCGCTGTTTCATCGGCATTGTTTTTTTCTTTTCCTTGTACAAATGCACAATCAAATCAACCGGTGTCCAATACGCTAAAAATATCCTATCAAATGCGCCCAAGACTTGAATTTCGTGATGGTGCTTTTACTCCAATAGCAAAAAACATAAGACCGGCAGCGTTAGTTACACAACGTGATAGGTTGAAAATTGATTATTCTTATCAAGATATCTTAAGTGTTAGAATTGCGCCACAAGTTGTAAGTATTTGGGGGCAAGCGAACATGGTACAAGGTGCTGAAATGAATGGAAATCAAATTTCGATGTTTGAATCATGGGCTAACTTAAAACTTGCAGAGAATTGGAATATACAATTTGGTCGGCAGGTGATTTCGCTTGATGATGAGCGTTTTTTTGGTGAGTTGGATTGGGCGCAAGGAGGAAGAGCGCATGATGCTTTTGGAATCTTCTATAAAAATGACAAGTTAGAAGCAAAGGGTTATTTTGCATTTAACCAAAATTACAAAGCATTGTATGGTAATAATCTGAGCAATCCGGTAGGCAATTTTTACAACACAACAGATGCTTTTCCTTACAAGACTATGCAAACTTTATGGGCGGTTCTCCCAATCAATGAAACAATAAAAATTACTGCTTTAGCTACTAATTTAGGTTTTCAGAATGTAATCATTGGGTTGCCTGCTTCCAAAACTAAATTTATGCAGACTTTTGGTTTGAATTTTTTTGAAAAAGGCAAAACCCTCAGTTTTACTGCATCTGCATATTTTCAAACAGGAGATAAGTTAAGCGCGTATTTAGGTTCTGTAAGTGCAGATTATTTGTTAAACAATCATTGGAAGTTAGGCTTAGGAAGTGATTATTTAAGCGGAAATGATGTTGGATATACCAATGCCGAGAATCATGCATTCAACCCTTTGTTTAATACAGGACATAAGTTCTATGGTTTTATTGATTATTTCTATGCCGGCAATCCTCATGGTGGAGCCGGTTTGTCAGATAACTATGCTAGATTAAACTATAAATCAGACAAAGGTTTCTCATTTGATTTGGCGCTACATCAGTTTTTTACCCCAAATAAGGTAAGAGTGCTTCTTGAAGAATATGAAGCAAATTTGGGACAGGAATTAGATATCACTTTATCATACAAAATCAATGATTTTGTTAATCTGATAGGTGGATATTCATTGCTTCTCAACACCAACACCTTGAATGTGCTCAAATCTGCTCCCAATGCAAGAGGATATCAACAATGGGGATGGATGTCGCTCAATATTAACCCAACACTTTTTAAAACAAATTTTAACTCAAATAAATAAATAGTATGAACAAGAAACAATTTATGATTGGTGCAGTAGTCTCAATGACTTTTGCACTATGGAGCTGTAGCCCGAATACAGGCAACACTTCGCAAAACAAAAACAAAGCTATTGACATGGAAGCAACCGGAGATTTTGAAGTTGCTGAAATCACAGCTGCTCCTAATGTACCTGCTCCTGTTGGTAAAAGAGGTCCTAAAAAGTTGATTATTAACCTTGAAACAACAGAAATAGAATCCATCATTGCAGATACCTTTAGCTATACTTTCTGGACTTTTAATAATATTGTACCCGGAAGTTTTATCAGAGTGAGAGAAGGAGATGAAATTCAATTGAATTTGAAAAATGCTGAAAACAGTATTCTTCCGCACAATATTGACTTACACGCAGTCAATGGTCCCGGTGGAGGAGCTGAAGCAACATTTGCATCTCCGGGTCAAGAAGCCAGTTTCACATTTAAAGCCCTTAATCCGGGACTTTATGTGTATCATTGTGCCGCACCTCCTGTTCCACAACACATTGGAAATGGTATGTATGGTTTGATTTTAGTTGAGCCGGAAGGCGGTCTTGAGCCTGTTGACAAAGAATTCTACATTATGCAAGGAGAGTTTTATGCTAAGACTTCTTCAAGAAGCAGTAAGTTGTTAGAATTTGATAATGATAAGGGCAATGATGAGAATCCAACTTATGTCTTATTCAACGGTAAAAAAGGCTCTATGTTAGGTCCAAATATGTTAGAAGCTAAGGTGGGAGACAAGATCCGTCTTTTTATTGGAAATGGTGGTCCAAACTTGGTTTCTTCTTTCCACGTCATCGGTGAAATTTTTGATAATGTTTATACCGAAGGTGGCAGTACTGTAACTCATAACGTGCAAACAACTTTGATTCCTGCTGGTGGAGCAACTATCGTTGAATTTACTGTTGAGGTTCCCGGTGAATACAATATCGTTGACCACTCTCTTTCTAGAACTTTCAACAAAGGTGCTCTAGGTAAAATCAAAGTTACCGGTGAACAAAATCCTAAGGTTTTCAAAAAGAACTAAACTGAAAATAATTTAATGTATAAGTATCTCGGTGTTATCTTCCTTGCTTTCGTTCTGATTTCATGTAATAAAAATGAAACACAGGTAACTGTGGCGAATGAAAGCAAGGAACCGGATACTATCAAACCTGTTGAAGTAGATGTGAAAATGGTCTATATTCTCGGTGGGGAATATTTGCCTTTTTATGGAGATGACAGTGTGTTAGTTGATGTCAAGCCCTTTTACCTTGATGAAAGACCTGTAACTAACAAAGAATTTTTGGCTTTTGTAACCGCCAACCCGCAATGGCGAAAGTCTGCTGTCAAACGTGTGTATGCGGATAGTAATTATTTGAAATATTGGGTTTCTGATTTGGAATTGCCACCCGGTGCAAACCCTGATGCGCCCGTTTGTAATGTCTCTTGGTTTGCTGCAAAATGGTTTGCAGAGAGTGTTGGCAAAAGGCTGCCTACCCTTGATGAATGGGAATTTGTTGCAATGGCAGATGCAGATACTCCCAACGCAAGACGAAAACCTTCTTACTCTGATTATATTGTTGACTTATATTTAGTCAAAGATAAACATCTGAACCCTGTCAAACAGAGTGCACCAAATTATTGGGGTGTTTACAATATGTTTGATTTGATATGGGAATGGACCGATGATTTTAACTCTATTTTAGTTACCGGAGATTCACGAACCGGTCAATATGATGATAAAGGGTTGTTTTGTGCAGGTGCAGCCACAAACTCAACCGATGTAATGAATTATGCTGCCTTTATGCGCTTTGGCTTGAGAACTTCACTCAAAGCTCGCTATACTGTTGCCAATCTTGGTTTTAGATGTGCCAAAGATGCCCCTATTGAAAATCCGAATAAATGATGAAATATCTTAGCTTTTTAGTTGTAATCTTATCTTTGTTTGCTTGTTCTGAAAAGAAGAACAATACCGGAGAAATTCCCTCAGACTCAATATTTAACTTATCATCACAATGGCAAAATCAGCATGGTGAAAATCTCATGCTTAAAGATTTGCAACGCAAAACACTGGTTGTGGTAATGATTTATACGCAGTGCAAAGCTGCTTGCCCAATTTTGGTTGCCAAAATGAAACAAATTGAATCTAAAATCAATCCAAAACTGATTGAAGATGTATCTTTAGTATTGGTTTCAATCGATCCGGAGTTTGATACACCTGAACAATTGAACAAGTTTGCCAAGAAAAACAATATGGAAGCGAAACAATGGGTTTTCCTTCGTTCAAATGAACTTGCAACACAAGAATTTGCAAATGTTTTGTCAATGAAATACAAGAAAATTGATCCTATTGATTTCTCTCACTCCAACATTATCACTGTATTTGACCCAAGAGGCAAAATGGTTAGCCAAGAAGAGGGTACGGAAATTAATGTAGAGAAAATCGCTACCACAGTCAATGAGACTGCTATGAAAGGGTGAGTTGCGCCTGTGTTTCTTATAATACTACACTCTTATAATTTTCAGCATTTAAAAAAGAAAGATAATTGGGCAGCAGTGCTCTCAAATTCTTTTCCGCTTTTAATGAATCATGAAAAACAACAATATGTCCTGGAATGGTCTTTTTGGTTAGTATCTTTAATGCTTTGGCAACATTCAGATTGGGATAAAAATCTCCTGTCAACAAAGACCACATGATAATTTCATATTCTTTATGTAATAATTGCGTTTGTGATTTGGTAATTCTGCCATAAGGAGGTCTAAACAAATTGCTGTTTACTAACGCACGGCATTTGGCAATATTAGTAATATACTCATCACATTCTGTTTTCCATCCTTTTAGATGATTGTAGGTGTGGTTGCCTACTCTATGCCCTTCGTTGAGGATTTGAGCATAAATTTCAGGGTATTTGTTTACGTTGTCCCCTACACAAAAAAAGGTAGCTTTAAAGTTGTATTTGCGCAGTTGTTCCAATACCCATGGTGTAATGGAAAGGTGAGGACCATCATCAAAAGTGAGGAAGACTTCTTGTCCTGAAACTGTTCTCCGCCATGTGTAACTGAGAAAAATTTTGTCTATGGCTTTAGGAACAATTTGAGGATAGAGCATGGAAGAGTATTTTTTGAGTTACTTTTTTTAATGATTCTTCACAATGTTATTCACCCATTTTAGAATGGCGAGCATCAAAAAAGTGGCGAGCATCAGCAGGATGAAATTAGTCAAGAAAAAATTTGCCTTGTGTTCATAATCATACCACATGCTGGCAAGCACCCCTGAGAGTTTGTTTCCAATAGCGGTTGATAAGAAAAATCCACCCATCATTAATGCTGTAATTCTTGGAGGGCTGAGTTTAGAGACTAATGAAAGTCCCATTGGGCTTAAACAAAGCTCGCCCACAGTAATCACTCCATAGCAAGCGACCAACCAGAGTGGAGAAACCTTGATTGCGCCATTGCTTCCAATATATGCAGCTGCTACCATAACCAAACAAGATAAGGCAGAAATAAACAGCCCTAACGCAATCTTGCTGGGCGTGCTGGGTTCTTTTTTGCGTCTCCCCAATGCCATAAAAATACCTACTACAATAGGGGTGAGTATGATAATCCAGAATGGATTCACTGATTGAAATAATTCTGTATTAATGAGAAAAACACTCTGTCCTTCTTCGGGAAGGGCTGTCGGGTTGGCATTTCTAAAATAAATATCCCTGCCCATTTCTTTCATTGTATTACCGTTTTCATCCCTCACCACAGTGAATTGTTCATCATAGGCAGGTACTTCTTTTACTGTGTACTGCACTTCTTCTGCCAAGTATAAATAATTCAGAGGCTTTTCTAAACTCTCAGAAATAGTTCTGTTTGTATAAAACTTAGCCCAACGGGTTAGCGCAGTGCCATTTTGCTTAAATACTGCCCAAAACATGATACTTACAGCAAATATTGCCAGCAATGCGCCAATGGGTTTCTTTTCTGTTGAATTTGATTTGAAATATAAAGAAATATAGAATACTATCAAAGGAATACACGCAAAGATAAAAGCATCAGTGCTGTCGCTACCTAAGATGTTGCCGGGAACAAACCAGCCAATAAACCCTGCTAATATTGCCGGAACAAACACCAAGAGCAAAACCTTGCCAAAACTTGTGTCGCCTTCTTGTTTTGGCTTAATGATGTTTGCGTGTTTATAATGTTTTAAACCAAAAGAGAAGACAATTAACCCGACAAACATACCAATGCCGGCAGTCATAAATGCAGCACCCCAATCAAACTTGTTGCGCATGAAAGCTGCAATAATGTTGCATATAAAAGCACCTATGTTGATACCCATGTAAAATATGTTGTAACCTATGTCCTTATATGGCTTGTACTTTTCTTCAGAGTATAGATTGCCTAGTAGTGTCGAGATATTGGGTTTAAACATTCCATTGCCTAAGATAATCAGTGCAAGGGCGGTATAAAAAGATGTCATTCCGGGTAGTGCAAGAGCAATATAGCCCACACCCATCAAAGTGCCTCCAATATAAACGGATTTAACATAACCCAAAATCCTGTCTGCAATAAAACCACCCAAAAAAGGAGTGATATAAGTCAGTGCTATAAATGTTCCAAAAATGTCATCCGCATTTCTGTCGCCAAATGCCAAGCCTCCCTTATCTACATCAATCATGTAAAGTACGAAGATGCCCAGCATAAGGTAATAGCCGAACCGTTCCCACATTTCTGTGAAAAATAAATAGGGAAGTGCCGCAGGGTGTTTTTTATTTGCCATAAGTATTTGCTTTTTACGTTCCGTGTTTTTTTATGAAGTTGAGTGTTATTCTTTCTTAAATCGGAGCATTGACCACTCTCCTTCATTCTTTTTGTCGATGTAAGTAAGAGGACAGGTTTCAATGAGTTCTGAGATATCAGTTTGTAAAAAGCCGCTTAATAACAGCACTCCATCTTTGTTGATATAATGCGCATATTGCTGCACATCATCTAATAATACACCGAGGTTGATGTTGGCAATAAACACATCAAAACGCTGATTCAGTTTTTCTAATATCCTTACATCACCTTTGTAAACACTGATTTTTTCTTTGCAATGATTTAATTCAAAATTCTCTTGAGCATTTTCGACTGACCAATCGTCTATGTCAACTGCAACAATTGACTTTGCACCTTGCTGTGCAGCATATATCGCCAAAATTCCGGTGCCGGTTCCCATATCAATGACAGTTTTTTCTTTGATATCTGTTTCCATCAGACTTTCTAAAATCATCTTAGTAGTTTGATGATGTCCGGTGCCAAATGACATTTTGGGGTCTATGATGATTTCGTTTGGAAATTTGTTGTCTTTGGGGTGAAAACTGCCTCGAACATAGAGTTGGTCTTTGATGGCGATTGGTTGAAAATAATTTTGCTCCCAAACCTCATTCCAATTACGATCTTCAATGATTTCGGTTGTGTGTTCCGGTTGGATTATCTTTTTTGAAGCCAACTCTTCAATAGTTTGTGTGAGCAAATCCAAGTCAAAATCCTCAACCGGAATATATGCTAACAGCCTGTCGTTTTCTTCTACAAATCCGGTGTAATGTATTTTGGTAAAAAAAGCAGAAGCAATTTCAGCATTTTCCTGATAGGGTTCTGCTAAAAATAAGGTAACTTGGGTATGGTCGTTTTTAGACATATCCTGAGGTGCAAGGATAATGGAAAAAAATTGAAAGTTACAGGTCTTTTACAGTAACTCTTTTGCGAACAAAAATATCCTTGAATCTCAAAAAGAAAGCGATGGCGAGATAGAATATTACTGGAGAAAAGAATGAAACAAAACTCAGGTAAATAAAAAACATTCGAACCAATGAGATTGGTAAACTGAATTTCTCTGCAATCTCAGTGCAGACGCCAAATATGCGGGGTTCAAAAAAGCTCTTAAGCCACTTCATGGCGGCAAAGATAATTGTTCATTTGTGCACATTCGTAAATTTTTACTTTCAAAACCATCATAAGCTTAAAAATGTGGAATGAACAATCAAAAATTATTTCATATTCGCACCCCCTAAAAAATTCAATCAGTAACAACAATTTATGCCATAGCAACAGAAATGAAAGAAACCTATTTGATTACAATAGCAGATAGCTCGCATCACAGGTATGCAGAGCAGATTTGTATAGAGTACGAAGAATCTGCCAAACAAAGAGGTACCGGAATAGCCCAGAGGACACCGGAATATTTACAACAAAAGATGGATGAAGGAAAAGCCGTGATAGCCCTTACTCTGAGCGGAGAGTGGGCTGGGTTTTGCTATATCGAAACATGGGGACATGGAAATTTGTAACAAATTCCGGCTTGATTGTTTCCCCAAAATTTAGAAAAGAAGGCTTAGCAAAGGAAATAAAAAATAAGGTATTTTCTTTGTCTCGTGAAAAATTCCCGGATGCACAACTTTTTGGTCTTACAACCGGACTGGCTGTAATGAAAATTAATGCTGAATTAGGATAAGCCCGTTACATACTCAGAGTTGACAGACGATGATGCTTTCTGGGCAGGCTGTAAAAGCTGTGTAAATTATCCAATCTTGATGAGCAAAAATAGAAAAAACTGTCTTTGTACTGCGATGCTTTATAATCCGGCAGAACATCATGATGAACAAAAATCAACTCCTGATGATGTGAAACAAAAAAGCAACACTTCTGTGTATGAAAATGTCAAAGGGATAGTGAAATCATTTTTAAAACGCAATCAAAAAGAAACAATTCTATAAATGACCAATAATCCAATGAAAGTGGTATTGGCATTTAGCGGTGGATTAGACACGAGTTTTTGTGCAGTTTATCTGTCAAGAGACAAAGGGTTTGATGTACATGCTTTAATGGTCAATACCGGAGGTTTCAGCGAGACTGAGATTTCAAGAATCCAACAACATGCACAAGCCCTTGGCGTGTCTTCTTTTAAGTCAATAGACGCAAAAGAACAGTATTATCAATCTGTAATAAAATACATGGTGTTTGGGAATGTGCTGCGCAACAATACTTACCCTTTATCTGTAAGTGCAGAACGAACTGTGCAAGCGATTGCAATTGCTCAATATGCCAAAGAAATTGGTGCTGATTATGTTGCGCATGGAAGTACCGGTGCCGGAAATGACCAAGTGAGGTTTGATATGGTGTTTCAAATATTGATTCCACATGTCAAAGTGATAACTCCTATTAGAGATTTGAAACTTTCAAGAGAAGAAGAGATTCAATATTTGCAAAAATTTGGTATTCAAATGAATTTTGAGAAAGTGGCTTACAGTATCAACAAAGGAATATGGGGAACATTTGTTGGCGGCAAAGAGACGTTAACTTCACGCATGCCCTTGCCCGAGAGTGCATTTCCTTCTCCCTTACTGGCTCAAACTCCTATGGATATTCGTCTGAAGTTTGTTAAAGGCGAATTACTTGGAGTTGATAACATTGATTATTCTTATTCGGTAGATGCTATTCAAGCTCTTCAAAAAGTTGCAGAACCCTTTGCTATAGGAAGAGATATTCACGTAGGAGATACAATTATTGGAATAAAAGGTAGGGTGGGATTTGAAGCAGCCGTACCTCTTTTGATTATTAAAGCACATCATCTATTAGAGAAACATACTCTTACCAATTTGACTCCAATAAACCTACTCTATTACTTAACTCTCATCATGATACAGTAAAACCAAATTCATCTTATACCATCAACCCGTTCGAGCCTATTGAAATTGCCGGCAGATTGTATGGTTTGGGTTCAAATGATGCTGGCGGGGCATTGGTGTCGTTGATAGGCGCCTTTTTACATTTTTATCATAATCCAAATCTTCCCTTTAATATAGTATTTGCGGCAAGCGCAGAAGAAGAAATTTCCGGTAGTGGAGGCATAGAGTTATTAAACAATAGTATAGGAGCGATTGATTGTGCGATTGTGGGTGAACCTACTTCGCTCAAAACTGCAATAGCCGAGAGAGGTCTAATGGTTGTTGATGCCTTCGCACGAGGTAAAGCAGGTCACGCTGCACGAAATGAGGGTGTTAATGCAATTTATATTGCGCTCCGTGATATTGAATGGATAAGACAATTTAAGTTTGATAAAGAGTCAGACTGGTTAGGACCCGTATCGGTAAACGTAACTATTATCAATGCAGGCGTTGCTCATAATCAAGTACCCGAGCAATGTACCTTTACTTTAGATATTCGATTGAATGAGCATTATAGTCACGAACAAGTGTTGAGTCTATTACAACAAGGAATGCAGTCAGAGTTGAGCCTTCGCTCAGCACGCTTACGCCCTTCATTTATTGAAATCTCGCACCCCTTGGTTTTGGTGTCAAAGGAGTTAGGGTTGGACTTGTATGGCTCTCCTACCACATCTGATCAAGCACTCATGACGTGGAGTTCGATTAAACTGGGTCCGGGAGATTCGACATGTTCACATTCAGCGGATGAATATATTTATATACATGAAATAGAAGAAGGCTTTGCTTTATATTGCAAGTTAATTGATAAACTTGCTTCTTATTATTAATAGAGTGATAAAATGAAAATTTGGCAAAAAAACAATTTTGAGTACAATGATATTTCTCTCAAAACAGAAGGATTTACTGTGGGAAATGATCGTAAATGGGATATGCGACTTGCGGAGTTTGATGTTGTCGCCTCGTTGGCACATGCATTGATGTTGCATGAAGTTGGAATTATCACACAACAAGAATGTATTGATATACAAAAGGGGCTTAGTCAGTTGTCCGAAAAAATACATTCGGGGCAATTTCGGATTGAAGAACATATTGAGGATGTGCACTCGCAAATAGAAAAAGAGTTGATTGAGAGTATTGGTGAAGCCGGAAAAAAGTTCATACCGGACGTTCTCGTAATGACCAAGTATTGGTTGCACTCAAACTATACTTCAAAAGTGAAATAAGAGAAATTGCGAATCTGTCCTTTGTCCTTTTTGAAAGACTGCAAGAGTTGAGCGAGTTGCATAAAAATGACTTATTGCCCGGCTATACACACTTTCAGTTAGCAATGCCATCTTCATTCGGTCTTTGGTTTGGTGCCTATGCCGAAGCATTGGTAGATGATTTAGAGTTGTTAGCAACAGCATATTCTGTTTCAGATAAAAACCCACTCGGTTCAGGTGCAGGATACGGGTCTGCTTTCCCTATTAATAGAAAGATTACAACAAAGCAATTACAGATGCGGACACTAAATTTTAATTCGCTCTATGCTCAATTAACACGTGGAAAGACTGAGAAATTATTACTTAATGCTATTGCCGGCATTGCTGCGACTGTGTCAAAATTTTCTTATGATGTGTGTGTTTATTTGAATCAGCAATTTGCATATATTTCTTTCCCGGAATCGCTTACTACCGGTTCTAGTATTATGCCACACAAGAAAATCCCTGATGTTTTTGAACTTTTAAGAGCAAAATGTAATCGGATACAAGCCACACCTAATGAAATGACCCTTTTGATTAATAACCTTCCATCAGGTTACCATCGAGATATGCAACTGACAAAGGACATTGTTTTCCCCGCAATCGATTCAATGAAGGAATGTTTGCAAATGTTTTTGTTTAGTCTGCAAAATATTCAAGTGCACCAAAACATTCTTGATGATGACAAGTTTAATGACCTTTTCACGGTTGATACTATAAATCAATATGTTCAATCAGGCATGAGTTTTAGAGAGGCATATAGAAAAGTGGGAACAGAGGTGAATGAAGGAAGTTTTAAACCCATTAAGAACATTCACCATACCCATGAAGGGAGTATCGGCAATCTTTGTAATGATGAAATTAAAGAGCAGATGCTGCTGGTAATGCAAAGATTTGTAAATGCTTAGTGGCAAAGGATATAGCTTGTATTTCAAGAATACTTGCCTACTCTCGTTTTTTGTCCAACAGATGCAAGAACTTGATAATTAATCAAAAAACAAAGTTTTAAACGGAATCTAAATTTATAACTTTGCAATTCATAAAGAAAATTGTGTTTTGACGCTTACTACCGAAAACATTCTACTTGTTGGTTCTATACTGCTTTTCTTAAGTATTGTATTTGGTAAAACATCTTATCGGTTTGGCGTGCCAACCTTATTGTTATTTGTTGGTGTAGGAATGTTAGCCGGTTCAGAAGGGATTGGCGGTATTTCTTTTGACAACCCCAGAACTACACAATTTATAGGTATTGTTGCATTGAACTTTATTTTGTTTTCCGGAGGTCTTGATACGAATTGGAAAACCATACGCCCTGTCTTGGGTCAAGGGATTATGTTGTCCACCTTGGGTGTATTGTTGACAGCGATTACGCTCGGAGCATTTATCTACTATGTCATTCCAGGATTTAATTTATATGAAAGTATGTTGCTGGGGGCGATTGTTTCCTCAACGGATGCAGCAGCTGTCTTTTCTATACTAAGGTCAAAGAGTTTATTGCTTAAAACTAATCTCAAGCCAACTTTGGAGTTAGAGAGCGGAAGCAATGACCCGATGGCTTATGTGTTGACAATTGTTTTTTTGTCATTGGTGCAAGAACCTGATAAGATCGTTTGGGAGGTTGTGTTGATTTTCTTTCAACAAATGATTATTGGAGGTGTCGCAGGATTTGTTTTTGGTAAGTTGAGTGAAGTAACTATTAACCGTATAAAATTGGATTTTGAGGGAATGTACCCGGTGTTACTTATTGCCCTTATGTTCTTCACTTTCTCTGCTACTGATTTTATTGGAGGAAATGGATTTCTTGCTATTTATATCTGTGGAGTATTGTTGGGAAATAAGGAATTGACAAATAAAAAGACCATTGTGAGTGTGTTTGATGGATTAGCATGGCTCATGCAAATTGTGTTGTTTCTTACGCTTGGGTTGCTTGTATTCCCTTCGCAAGTATATCAAGTAACAGGAGTGGGACTTCTTATCTCTATATTCCTCATATTTGTTGCACGTCCGGTCAGTGTGCTCATTAGTTTAATTCCTTTCAAAATGAAGAGAAGACGAAGGATGTATATCTCTTGGGTAGGGTTAAAGGGGGCTGTTCCAATTGTGTTTGCTACATATCCATTGTTGGCAGGAATTGAAAACGCCAATATGATATTCAATATCGTATTCTTCATCTCAATTACTTCTATTATCATTCAAGGTACAAGTTTGCCGATTGTCGCACGATGGTTAGATGTTGCATTACCGGAAGATTTTACGCCTGATATCAAAGAGGTAGAGGAAAAAATGGCGATTGCGCCTCATTCTACCTTACAAGAGATTGATGTGCAACCAAATTACTATGCGGTAGGGAAAAAGATTGGAGAACTCAAAATGCCTGAATCTACATTTATTGTTGTAATCAAAAGAGCAGGGGAGTATATCAGACCTGGAGGGTCAACTGTGATTGAATCAAAGGATAGGTTGATGATATACACAAATGAAATGTCAGATTACAAAAGAATCAAGCAGTGTATTAAAAGACCGGTTGATGTGCCTTTAGATAATGCTGTATAAGCCACCGGCTATGCTTATGAGCCGTGTAAGACATGTAGTTTCCCCGTGCATTTAAAAACTAATTTGTTGTCTGTATTGACAGGGTCTCCATCAACGTGTGCAACTCCTGCGTGTTCTCTTTCGATGATGAGTTCTTTGCCGGAAAGTAAATAGAAATACTTGCTCTTTTTAATCTTCCCTATTAATAGTCTTATTAGAATACAAGGGGCTGCTATTAACGAGAATCTTTTAATCATAACCAAGTCTAATATTTCGTCAGTGGGGTCTGCATGTGGCGCAATTTTTACATCATTGCCCCATTGGGTGGCATTTGCAACACTGATTAGAAAGGCTTTGCCTTGCCAAGTAATGTTTCCATTGCTGATTTTATATGTTTTAGATTGGTATGGTAATTCTTTTAAAACAGCCTTGAAATATCCCCAAAATCCGCGTTTGTTTGTGTGAGCAAATATTTGGCTAATATGGGCATCAAATCCTGTTCCTGCTACATTAATAAAATGTATGTCATTCATCATTCCGGTGCTTACAGTTGTGGTAAAATTGCAATTGGCAAGCGAACGGATTGCTTGGATAATCTGCATGGGTATATGAAAGTGTCGCGCAAAACCATTTCCTGAGCCCAGCGGAAACAGATAGAATTTTTTATTTGTGTTGATTAATTGCTTAGACACAGTATTTGCAGAGCCATCGCCACCTGCTGCAACCACTATGTCTGCATCTGAGACGGCAGCTTCTTTGCTTAATCTTGTCATATCTTCTGCTGATTTTGAAGCATATAGTACATATTCAAACTTGGTTTTGTCTAAATATTGTTCAACGAGCTTTGGTAAGTCAATACCCCGCTTTGCACCAGAAATAGGGTTATAAATAATGATTACTTTCTGTTTCACTTGTTATCCGTAAAAACAAATTGAATAATGTTTGCACCCATTTTCAGTGCTTGTTGGCGTATTTCCTCAGGGTCATTATATACGCTCTGGTCTTCCCAACCATTTCCTAAATCACATTCGTATGTATAGAGACATACCAATCTTCCTTCATAAATCAATCCAAACGCTTGCGGTGGTTTACCATCATGTTCATGCACTTTAGGAAGTCCTTTTGGGAAGTTGTATTTTTGATGAAAAATAGGATGTGAAAAAGGAAGTTCAATCATTTCGAGTTCTGGAAATACCTTTTTCATTTGTGGTCTAACAAAAGGGTCTAATCCATAATTGTCATCAATATGCAAAAAACCTCCTGAAGTTAGATACTTTCTCAGATTTTCGGCTTCTTCGGCATTAAAAACAAAATTGCCATGTCCGGTCATAAATATATAGGGATAATTAAATATATCCGAGGACATAACATCTACAATTACATCTTCCTCATTTAGGTTCGTGCCAAGGTTTTTGTTGCAGAATTTGGCAAGGTTGGGAAGAGCGGTTCTATCGGCATACCAGTCGCCACCACCTCGATATTTAAGTTTTGCTAATCGAATAGAAGGCTGTAATGTGAAGTTGCTATGCAAAATCAACGAAAGGATAGCAATAGTGAATATGACAATCTTTTTTTGAAACATAAGCCTCAGTGCAAAAATAGAAATTGAATTGTCATTATTGAAATATTATCAAAGCAGTTTCAAATCATAAAGATTGAGAACTGCATACAAGTTAAATACTGCTGCTTATTTTGCTCGTTTACTAAAAATAAACTTATATAACACAGGCAATGTAACAATCAGTATAATACTAAGTATAATGAACTCCAGATTACTTTTTACCCAAGGATTATCACCAAGAATATAGCCAAGAAGAGTAAGGCTCCCTACCCACAATGCAGCTCCCAGAATATTGTAAAATGTAAATCGCTTCATTTCCATTTTGACCGTTCCGGCAATAATGGGTGCAAAGGTTCTGATAATGGGTAAGAAACGAGCGATTGCAATTGTAAAACCACCTTTCTTTTCATAAAACTCTTTGGAAGTTTGGATATGTCTTTTCTTTAATAGGATTGTATCACGGTTGCCATCAAATAAATGGCTAAACTTATATCCAAACCAATAACCAAAATAATTACCCAAGACAGTAGAGGTCATAAAAAGTAACATCCAAAAAGGGAGGTTGAGCAATGCACTTTCGAATGGGTAATGGGCATTGTCAACGGATGCTATTACCATTCCTGATATAAATAATAAAGGATCTCCGGGCAAAACAAACCCGAAAACCACGCCTGTTTCAATAAATAAAATTAATAGAACTAAATACAGACCCCCGTTTTTCATAATCCAATCCGGGTCTAGGAGAAGTTGGATTGATTCAATTATATAATCCATTCTTAATGCACTCTCTCAATCTTGGTGTTTCGAGGGCACAAAAGTATTTTTTGTTCAAACAGTTGAGTATGCAATCAGATATGATTAAACAAATACAAGTTAAACAATTTAGAGAGTATTGAATTGTTGGGTAATATTTGAATGTGAAAGGATGTTAACTTATTTCTCTAAGTCTTTGTATTCGCCAAAGTCTTCCAATTTTAGCCATTTGCCCTTTTTGATAGGCTTGTAAGCACCATAAGTACCATCAGGAATGAGAAACTCATCAGAACCAGCAACGAAGTTGGCTGCGGGGACTAAGTGGTCATAAACTATCATCTTTTCTTTGGTGTCGTAGCGGAGTGTCATGGTAGTTTGATCTGAAAATGTAAACAATACACGGTAGTCCGGATCGGGATCCCCATTGTAACGCATAAATATCGGCAGCCCAAAGTATAATTCTTCATTAGTTATTGTCAATACATCGATGGTCTTACGATTGACTTTTGTGTCCATTCCGTGAAATGTCAAAATTAAATACCTGACTTTCCTTTTGTATTTGAACTCATATATTTGATAAATCAATCCTCCTGTCCAATTTAATGGGGAAAATTCATTGTTTTCAAGTTCTTTTTTATCTCTGCCTTGCTTTTCGCTCAACCAGTAGTTCACTACTTCTTTCTTGGTTTTGTATTGAATCACCCCATAGCTTTTGTAATTACCGTCATTATCGGCTACAAGCCAGGTTATTGCGCGAATTTTATTGTTAGGACTGCGTTTAAACATGACGGTGTTAATAGAGTCTGCATCTACATCAAACGACCCTTCTGTATTAATAAACTCTTGGAGGGTTAAGGTGAAAGAGTCATTATACACGAATCGCTTTTCTTGGTTAAAAGAATTACGAAGTGTGTCAGAGTAAAGTTTCATTTGACGAAGCAAGGGGTTGAAAACCGCTGTGTCATATTGACCGGCAAAGACTACGTTAGAAACAAAGAGAAAAAATAAAATTAAAAAAGGTTTTATGGACATCTTACATGTTAACGTTGATTGATGTATGAATATTCAAAAACAATTCCAAAAAACCTATTTTTAAGAATCAAAATGCAATTAGAGTTTTTCAATCACCATTGCGCTGGCACCGCCACCTCCGTTGCAGATACCGGCTGCTCCATATTTTGCATTATGTTGACCAAGCACATTAATGAGTGTAACCAGAATTCTTGCACCTGAATCACCAAGCGGATGTCCGAGCGATACGGCTCCACCGTGTACGTTTACTTTTTCAGGGTCAAGATTTAGAATTTTTGTATTCACTAAGCCCACAACGGAAAATGCCTCATTGAGTTCATAGTACGAAATGTCTGATTGTTGTAAACCTGCATTCTTAATGGCTTTCGGAAGTGCCTTTGCGGGTGCAGTTGTGAACCATTCAGGTTCTTGTTCTGCATCAGCAAAGCCTACAATTTTTGCTATTGGCTTTAATCCCAATGCTTGCATTTTTTCGCCACTCATCAAAACCAAAGCAGCAGCTCCGTCATTGATAGTAGAGGCATTGGCAGCAGTTACAGTTCCATCTTTTTGGAAAACAGGATTCAAAGCAGGTATTTTATCAAATTTTACATTTGAATACTCTTCATCTTTATCAACCACTGTAATATTTCCTTTTCTATCCTTTATCTCAACAGGAATAATTTCATCTTTAAATCTATTCTCCTCCCAGGCTTTTGCAGAGCGTTTGTATGAAGTGATAGCAAAATTGTCTTGATCTTCTCTTGAAAAATGATATTCTCTAGCACAAAGTTCAGCAGCATTACCCATATGGTAATTGTGATATACATCGGTTAATCCATCAAACACAAGTCCATCAATGAGTTTCATGTCGCCAAGTTTGGTTCCTGTTCTGCCGCCTTTGAGGTAGTGTGGAGCTTGAGACATGTTTTCCATTCCACCGGCTACAACACAGTCTTCTTGTCCAAGCATGATTGATTGCGCTGCTAATGAAACAGATTTCATTCCTGAAGCACATACTTTGTTAACTGTTGTGCATTGTACAGTTGGAGAAAGTCCTGCAAATATTGCTGCTTGTCTTGCAGGCGCTTGACCTAATCCGGCTTGCAATACGCATCCCATATATACTTCTTTTACCTCTTTTGGATCGAGATTAATTTTTGACAATGCACCTTTGATAGCAGTTGCCCCTAATTGAGTTGCAGATACCCCGGACAATGCTCCGTTGAAACTGCCTATGGGTGTTCTAACTGCCGATACTATAAATACTTCTTTCATTTCCTTAGAATTTTGATGCGAAATTAAGTCTTTCTACATTTGTTTGCCAATATTGATTTGAGAAAGCTACGCTATTATCGTTGATAATATTTATTCCGGTTTTCAGTAGTTGGTTGCCTCTTAATTACCATACTGTTTGCCTTATAATTTACTCACTTTATTGATTGTGATTTCACCTTTAATATTTTCTATCTCAATCAGATATAGCCCGTTACCCAGGGTTGAAATATCCATAGAAGATGTATGTGCATTTGCTGTTTGTATTAATAAGATACTGCCATTGATACTTCTGATAGTAATGGTTTTCAATTGATGTTTACTTTGAATTTGGAGTAATGTATTGACAGGATTGGGGAATATGTTGATTTCGGCAGAATGTATATTCTTAACAGCGTTGTATTCAAAATGTATGCAATCCGATGTGTCTGAAACAGCCGGACAGTCATTGGAGGTAATGATTACTGCGTAATTACCCGTTGATGGAGGAGAAAAACTTCTAAAAGATTGGAATGGTATTTCAACATTGTTTTTATCACAATCAATCCATTGGTATGAAACATTTCCGGAATCTGCAGATGTAATAGTATTGCCGTGTTGCGTTACGTTTTTGTCAATAGAATTTTTATTGATGAAGGTTAAATTTGTCAATATAATGCTATCGCATCCTGCAGGGTGATGTATGGTATCTATATATGAGCCATTGGCAAAATATGCATGGTTGCCGATTGTAAAGCTGTCTCCTTTGCAAATTGAAACATCTTGTGTGATGTTGTCATATTCAACTTCTATGGTAACACTTGATTTTACAGTTGTATTACAAATATCGGTTGCAGATAGAGTGTATGTTGTTGTTTGATTTGGATTGAAATTTGGATTGAGAATATTGGGGTCGCTTACTCCCGTAGCAGGAGACCATTGAGTAAGAACCTGATATGTTGCTTTTGGTTGCAATTGAATTTGTTCTCCGCAATGGATGAAAGTGTCACTAAGTGCTTCTAATCTTACATGTTCATCAATGACTTTCATGATGAAAATATCGTAACTTCCTTTAGTAACAATAGTGCTATCGCCAAACGTTCCAACATTGGCATAAGAACCGGTTGCATAACAATTTCCGTATTTGTCCGTGCTAATTGCGCGTGCAGCATCTAAGTTATTACCTCCTGCACGATGTGCCCAAATAAATTTACCCGAACTGTCAATTTTTGCAATAAAGATATCAGGGTCACTGTTACCTCCTATTAATAAAATTGAATCAAAATATACTGAATCAATAACAGAGCCAGTAACGAAACTGTTGCCATAAGAGTCAGTTGTAATATCGTAAGCAAGGTCTGCCTTTTTTCCGCCTGCTTGTTGCGCCCATATAAAGTTGCCAGATGCATCTAACTTAGCTATAAACAAGTCAGAATAAGGCGTGGTAGTGTGTAATGTTGTTGATCCAAAGACTGGAGTCCCATTAAATTGTCCTGATACATAACAATTATTTTCCTTATCTATTGTGATTCCTTGACCAAAACTAGAGCTTGTGCCGGTATTGGTACTTACCCATACAAAATTTCCACCGCTGTCGAGTTTAGCAACAAAAGCACTAGATCCTGTTTGATTAAGAGGAATGTTGCCAAATGTAACATTGAGAGATGTTCTTCCGGTAATATAAAAGTTGCCTTGATTGTCAGTAACAATATTATTACATTCATCTAAATATGAATTACCTACTTGTTGAATCCATACAAAGTTTCCGTTAGAGTCATATTTTACAACAAAAAAATCATCATTGCCTTTGCTGGTGAGGGTTGTATCATGGAAGTCAATAGTAAGTTTAAATGTTCCGGTAACATAACTGTTCCCATCTTCATCAACTGCAATCTTCCTGCCTTCATCTGAATCAATACTTCCTGCTTGTTTTGCCCAAAGGAAATTGCCGTTGTGATCTAATTTAGCTATGAAAAAATCTTTATTTCCATTTCCTAAAAGTTTGATACTGCCGAATGTTGCAGAGTCTCTAAAGTAACCGGTAATATATGTATTGCCATTTTTGTCCAAAGCAATCCCGTTGGCTTCATCCACATTCGGTCCACCGGCATTGATCGCCCAAATAAAATTGCGATTGCTGTCTAATTTTGCTACCCAAATATCCATCTGACCTTTATTAATTAAGGTGTCATTGCCAAATACCAACATGGTGCTTGCAAATCCACCTGCGAGGTAATGGTTGCTGTTATTATCCGTTACAATATCATAAGCAATTTCGTTGCTGTTGCTGCCATAGGTTGTTGTTTGTCCAAGTTTGGAGCATAATGGTTGTGAATAGGTGTGGAACATCATGCATAGTAAGCCAAAGAATATGATCAGTTTTTTCATTGAGTTTTGCTTTTTATGGTCGCAAATGTATATACCGGCAAAAAATTATAAAATAAGTTTGTTGATTTTCTTTCAGTTGTGATTAGCAGTTTTGTGATTTATTGGATGTTTTTTACTTTAAACCGATTGTTTTAGTCGCTATGCAACTTCGTTAATGTCATTTTATTTTTGCACTTTTGCCCAACGTAATAAAAAAATACAATGAGAATACGCATTACACAACTTGCCGCATTTGGTTTGCTTTTTTGTTTGAATCTTGGTTTAGTAAATCAAACCCAAGCTCAATTTTTTAAGAAGAAGAAGAAACCTGCTCCAACCGCAGAAGCACCCGCCCCCACACGTCCGGGTTATGAAGACTTTGATAAAAAAGTGAAAGGGATGAAGAAAATAGAAGGTTTGTTTACTTTTTTTAGAGATACAACAACCGGTGCAATGTTTATGGTTATTGATAAAAATCAAATAGGCGAGAAGTTTATTTATTTCAGCTATTCCGAAAATGGTCTTGCAAGTGCCGGTTTGATTCGTGGAATGTATAGAGAAACAAAGGTGTTTCAGATAGATAAATACTACAATCAAATTGAATTTAACACACGTAATAACACATTTTACTTTGACACTCTATCTGCATTAAGTCATGCACGTGAAGCGAATGTAGTACCGGGCATGATGGCAAGTGAAAAAATTATTGCAACAACCAAAGACTATAGTAAGTATTTAATCTCAGCCGACAATATTTTCTTGAAGGAAACACTTCAACAAATCAAATCCACTCCCAACCCGTTAGGTTTTGCATTAGGTTCATTAAGCCCAACTAAAACACGGTATGTAAATGTCAAAAGTTACCCTGAAAACAGTGATGTCATTGTGAAGTATGTATATGATGACCCATTTCCACGTTTCGGAGGTGGGGCAGGAAGCACAGAGAGACGTTATAGTGAAGTGGTAATTCAGCATAGTTTTATTCAATTACCCAAGAATAATTTCAAACCCAGAAGAGATGATCAAAGGGTCGGATATTTTACCACACAAACCAATGATATGACAACTGCGGAAGCGGTTAATTATCGTGATTATATTCACCGTTGGAATCTGGAGAAAAAAGACCCAACTGCTGCATTATCAGAGCCGGTAAAGCCAATAGTATGGTGGATTGAAAATACAACCCCTATGGAATATAGGGAAATCATTAAGAAAGCTATATTACAATGGAATATTGCGTTTGAAGCTGCTGGTTTTAAGAATGCCATAGAAGTATATATGCAACCGGATACAGCTTCTTGGGATGCCGGTGATATTCGCTACAACGTAATGCGTTGGGCAAGTTCGCCAAGTCCTGCTTTTGGTGGATACGGTCCTAGTTTTGTCAATCCTTTGACAGGTGAAATTCTGGGAGCTGATATCATGTTTGAATATGTTTTTATGACAAACAGATTAAGCACTGATCGCTTATTTAAACTTTCTGCCATGCCAACAAATAATCCGGCAGAATATTTAGAAATCCTTATGGATTCATTACATCGTTTTGATCATGAACATCAGCACTCAAGCGCACAATGTAATTTGAGTAACGGGTTACAAGAACAAACGCTTTTTGGAATTACAGCACTCAAAGCAATGGGGGGAACTGCTGCACAAATTGAAAGGTTTGCTGAAGAGGCTTTGTATTATTTAGTACTGCACGAAGTGGGTCATACTCTGGGTTTGACACACAATATGAGAGCATCTCAATTGCTTTCGCCTGATGAGTTACAAGACAATAAGATTACCCAAGTGAAAGGTACAGCTGCCTCAGTAATGGATTATCCTTCAATGAACTTTGCTAATATTAAAGATAGAGAGGTGCAACAATATAATACGATGCCGGGTCCTTATGATATTTGGGCTATCACTTATGGATATTCTCAAGGATTAGATGACCAAGAAGCTGAAGAAAAAAGATTAGAACAAATCTTAGCACGTTCGATAGAAAAAGAACTTGCTTATGGTAATGATGCAGACGATATGCGCTCACCGGGCAAAGGAATTGACCCGCGTGTGAATATTTTTGATCAAAGCAACGATGCGATGCTGTATGCCGAAAACAGAATGAAATTGGTCAACAAAGTGTTTGAAAATCTTAAGCAGAAATATGTGAAAGACGGCAAAAGCTATCATGAATTACGAAATGCCTATATGCTATTAACCGGAGAGTATGCACGTCAAGGAGATGTCATCTCCAGATACATTGGCGGTGTTTATGTAGAGAGATTTATGGCAGGTCAAAAACCCTCTTCAAAACCCCTGACTCCGGTTGCTTTACAGGATCAAAAGCGTGCAATGAAATTATTGACTGACTATTTTTTTGCTCCTAACGCAATCTTCATTCCCGATAGTTTATTGCCTTATTTACAGCCTCAAAGACGAGGTTTTGGATTTTTTGCAAACACAGAAGACCCAAAGCTGTTAGACAGAACCTTGGTAATGCAGGAGCTGCCACTCCAACATTTATTGGCATTTACGACACTTAAAAGAATTTCGGATTCTAAATTATATGGCAATGAATACACTCTCAATGATTTGTTTAATGATTTGAATAATGCAATTTTTAAAGCGGATATCAATGGTAATGTTAATCCACAGAGACAGAACTTGCAGATTTATTATATCAATCTCCTTGATAGGAATCTAAATTCAATATATAAGATGTATTATGATAACCTTGCAATTGCGCGTATGACAATTGCACTGCAAGATATCAAAAAGATGGCTCAAGCAGGTATGAATTCAGGTAATGAAGAAAGTAAAAACCATAAGAAATACTTAGTATATAGGATTGACCAAATTCTTGAAATTAAGAGATAAAATGCTGAAACAAGTATTCAATTTTTGCCTTTTAATGGTGGTGATGATGTCGAGCGTAGCACAAGAAATTTCATATAAGGTTATCATTGAGAATCCACAAACTCATTATGCTACAGTTCAAATTGAGGTGAATCAGTGCAATAGCACCCAAACTCATATTAAAATGCCGGTCTGGACTCCGGGGTCTTATATGGTGAGAGAATTTGCCAGAAATGTTGAGAGTTTTGCAGCCTATGATGCAAACGGTGATGCATTAGAGTGGCATAAAGACAGAAAAAACTCATGGTTAGTCAAAAATGGAAATGTGTCTAACTTCGTTGTGCGATATAACGTGTACGCAAATGAAGTAACTGTAAGAACGTCATTTGTAAACAGCGAAACAGCCTTTTTGCTTGGAACAAGTTTATTAATGTCTGTGGAAGGGTTTGAACGCACAAAAGGCTATATAGAAATTGTTAAGCCTGCTCATTGGCTAAATATTGCAACCGGTCTGAAGGAGTTGAAAGGTAAGTCAGCTAAGTTTTCCTTTACCGATTATGATGAATTAGTGGATTGCCCAATACAAGTAGGGAATTTTGATACATTGAGTTTTCGTGTCAATAATATTCCGCATTATGTTGCGCTTGTAGGCGAGAATAATGCAAATAAAGATGTATTGAGAGCAGACATGCAGAAAATCTGTCAGGCTGCCTTTGATGTGGTTGGCAGAGTGGACATGGAAAAATATTGGTTCTTTGTGCAACATGTCGAAAATGCCGGAGGCGGGTTGGAGCATCGCAATTCAGTTTCTTTAGGAATGTCGGCTAATAATTACAGCGATGCAGTTAAATATAAAGGATTCTTAGGCCTTGTTGCACATGAGTATTTTCATGTATGGAATGTAAAACGAATACGACCTATAGAGTTAGGTCCATTTGATTATGACAATGAGAATTATACCAAGATGTTGTGGATGTCAGAAGGATTTACAAGTTATTATGACAAATTCATTCCTTACAAATCCGGTTTTTTGACACAAGAAGAATTCTTGGGTAGAGTTGCCGGTATGATATCTTATACAGAAAATACACCGGGAGCAAGGTATCAATCCTTGGCTGAATCTTCTTTTGATGCATGGATAAAGGCATACAGACCTGATGAAAATAGCGTGAATTCTTCCATTTCATATTATACAAAAGGTTCGCTGGCAGGTGCTCTATTAGATTTGTATATCATTCGTGCAACCAATGGAAAGAAGTGTCTGGATGATTTATTTCAATATCTGTATAATGAGTATTATCTGTTAAAAAGGCGCGGTTTTACTGAAGCTGAATTTAGGAATGCTGCCGAAATGTTAGCAGGTGTTAAATTGAATGATTATTTCAATGAAATAGTGTATGGAACTTCAACACCTGATTATCTGAGTTTGTTCAATGCATTTGGAATTGAATTTTCAGCGATACCAAGTACTGATCCCTATCTTGGGTTGAACGTTTCACGCAAAGGAGACCGAAATATTGTGAACAGTGTATTGCGTAATTCAAATGCTGCTATTGTGGGAATCAATGCAGGAGATGTGATTGTGAGTATCAATGGAATAGAGTCAATAGATAATTTTCAGGATTTTCTCAATCAATTCAACACAGGGGACACATTGTCTGTAAAGGTTAAAAGAGGAGATAAGGAGTTGGTATTTGAAACGAAATTAGACACAAACCCAAATCAAGTATTTACTTTGCAAATGAGACAAAATCTTGATGCTCAACAACAAATTTTGCTTGATAAATGGTTTAAGAGATAATTGAGGGGCAGCATGATGAATAGCATAACAAAGGAATTGGACGACAAGGAAGTAATAACAAGGATTCTTCAAGGTGAAAAGGTGCTTTATGAAATATTAGTCAGAAGATATAATCCAGATTTGTTTAAGGTTGGCAGGACGTATGGCTACAATCATGATGACACAGAAGATTTAATGCAAGATACCTATATAGATGCATTTAGAAACCTTTCAGGATTTGAATTTAAATCGAGTTTTAAGACTTGGCTTGTACGCTTAATGCTAAATAATTGTTATAAAAGAAAAGAAAAATACAGCTTTAAGAATGAGCTTGCCAAAGCGGAAATGAATGAAAATGCACAACCTGTCTTTGAGCGAGCGAATCAGGATGTTTTGTTGCAAATAAAGAGAAAGGAGCTACATCATGAATTAGCGAAAGCGTTGCACAATATTCCTGAAGATTACCGGATTGTTTTTTCAATGAGAGAGATGAACCAATTCAGTGTAGAAGAAACTGCACACCTATTGGGAATCAGCGAGTCTAATGTGAAAGTTAGACTTAACAGGGCAAAGTCAATGCTCCAAAATCAATTGCTTAAATCGCATGATTTTAAGGAACTGTATGGGTTTCATGCAATTCATTGCGATCCGTTTACAGCTAAGTTGATGGAAAAGACAATGAAATTATAGAGGACTATATGGCTAAATCAAAGAAAATAAAACGTGAAAATGACGGAATCGTGTATTCCACTGAACCCAATTTTATTTTTCAAGATTTGTTTGAGAACTTGAACTTGGATGAAGACATTAAACCCAATCAGCAAAAATTGAATATTCGCATAGAGAACAAAGGACGTGGCGGGAAAACAGCTACGCTGGTATCCGGTTTTCAGGGTAATGAGAAGGAGTTAAGAGAGTTAGAGAAAAAACTAAAATCACATTGCGGCACAGGAGGGAGTGTGGTGGATGGTGAAATTCTCATTCAAGGGGATCAGAGAAAGAAGGTGATGGAGTTCTTGCAACAGTTAGGATATAAGACCAATAAGGCTATTTAACATAGACTATTGTTCTCTAATGAGTGTTATTACCCCGGATTCTTTATAGTCTTTGTTGTCAATAGGGTCTGAAAAATATAACAAGAAATAATAAGTGCCATCAGGGCAGGGTTGGTTGATGTCATTGTAAACTCCTCCATTCCATGGCTTGTCAATCACAGGGTTATAATCATAGAGTACTTGCCCCCATCTGTTATAGATAATACAACGCATGTTCTCATAAACATCAATATTGATTTGAAAGACATCATTGAGTCCGTCTTTTCCGGGGGTAAAGACATTGGGTATTTCAAGTTTGCGTACCAAACAATCATCAAATGTAATGTCAATGGAGTCAGATGCTTGACAACCATGCTCATCTGTAACTGTAAGTGTAACCAGTTCGTCTTGTGAACAAAGATAATTCTTGGCATGAGAACCGTTGTGCCATTCAAAATCGTAGTTGGAATTTGTTTTAGGTACGACCAAGTAGTCCGGTTGTTTACAAATTATTGTGTCATTGCCAAGCTCTACAGTAGGGGGATCGTAGAGTGTAATGAATTTTGATACAGTATCTTCCGGGCAATCATTGTTTGCTTTAGTTCCAATGAGTTTTACTTCAAATTTGCCTGAGCGATTAAACTTGTGTGTAGCATTAGCTCCGGTGGCATTACCATCAGAAAAATCCCATTTTAGATTTGAATAACCTTTCTGTATAGCAGCAAAATCAAATTGTTGATTTGTATTGCAATAAGTGAAATCACTTGGATTTAGTGTGAAATTTAACTCTGTATTCTCATAAGCAGAGCCTATTGCCAAAGTATAACTTTCTGTAACTCCATATCCATACATATATGCCATAAACCCATCTGATGATTCCAATAAATGATATTGGGATAACACGGGAACTGTTACGGTCTGTTTGCCATTACAAGTAGGAGTAATCGTATTGCCGCTGACAGTGTTGATAGCAGTTCCATCCAAAAAGACATTGGAAGGGTTTGTGCAAACAATATTTAAGAATGCAAAGGAAATATTGGTAGTAAGAGGGACACGAAAAAATGTAGATTTTATTTCTTGTCCTACCGGCACCAATCTTAACATGGATGGATCAGATAAATTTAATGGATGTCCATTACAACCACTTGTTTTGATAAGCTGTACAACAGAAATGGGTTTGTCGGATTGAATACAGCGAACATTGTTGTTGTTATAGTTTTGGGTAATATTTTGACCGGCATTGAGTGTAAATGTTGGCGTGCCGTCTATACTAATATTTGTATTATTTTCATTGGCAACAAAACTCAAAACATATCCTGAATTCATTCCATTGAGAGAGGCGCTGTAAAATTCTGTTCCCCAAGTTGTTGTTGGCAGTTCTTGTTCCCAAAGGTGGTCGCATCCTGCACATCCTGAGTTGTAATTTACTTGGGAACATTTGGAGCCTGAAAAAACAACAATTTTTTTGCAACCATTATCAACGCGAATCTTAGTTCCTGCCATGCTCACGCTGTCCTTGCTTTGCACCTGATAGGTTTGTCCGCGTTGCAGCATCATCGAAAAAGGTACGCCTGCTGTTTTGCCTAAACCGGTGGTATATGCAGGAGTAATTTCAACAGAAGTATTGTTCTCTGTAGCAATGATCATGAATTCAGAAGGGAAGGTGGTTGAACCTCTAAAAGTATTGATAATGTATTGTCCCCCGCGCGGCAGATATTCTAAAGGAATTACACTGATTGCATCGGTACTGAATGGGGCATTGTTCATCGCAATAACACTGATTGGCGTGTCTGCGGTGATATAGATACCCTTATTTTGTGCGCTCTCCGATCCTGTTACATAGACAAGTGTGGTTGGCACAGAAACAATGGTGTCTCTTCCTGCTTGTAATGCAAATATGATATTCCCAAATACAGGAACTTCAATATTAATGTTTGCAGGATGTCGAGATGCAATATTCAAGTTTAAGGCTAATGGTGTAGAGTTGTTTTCCATGAAGCCCACCCAGAAAGTCTGCCCAAGATTGGAGGTTTGGTTTTGAGCAAATCCTAAATGATTTATCATTGATAAAGTCAATAAGATGCAGATGTATTTTGCTCGTTCAAACACGTTACAAAGATAATTTTTTGTAATGGATAGTGATTTTTGTATGATTGAGTTTTTATTGTTAATCTCACAAGCGCACAAAGCCATTGTGCTTTTTTTCAAAACCGACTTCCGTACTTTCACCATGACCGGAATAGAGAATAAAATGATTGGGGAGGGTGTAAATCTTTTGTCTGATACTATTCTCAAGAGTTTGATAATCACCGCCCGGCAAGTCGGTTCTTCCTATGCTTTGATAAAAAATAACATCACCAACCAACGCCCAATGATGGCTATGACTCACAAAGGTTAAACTGCCTGGCGAATGTCCCGGTGTAAAGCGAATCTCTAAAATATGTTCACCAATTTTTATTGAATCGGATTCACTCAGGAGAATATCAATGTGGTTATATGGTGTATAAGGAATTTGATATAGCATTGCAGCAGATTGAGACCACTCAAGCACAGATTTTTCTAGTTGATGTGCTTGTAAATTCAAGTTGTACTTGTTGCTAATATGGTGATTGCCAAGCACATGGTCAATATGGCAATGCGTATTTATGAGTTGGGTAAGTTTGAGATTGTTTTGGAGTATAAAATCATCAACTATCTTTTCTTCATGATGATTGGAACATCCGGGGTCAAAAATGGCACAGTCCATTGAGACATCATCCCATACTAAATAGGTGTTTTCTGCAAATAGATTAAAAGTAAACGATTGTATTCTTAGCATGAAGCAGGCTTAAACTGCAAAGCTTTCGCCACAACCACAACTACGCGTTGCATTAGGGTTAATAAAGTTGAATCCTTTGCCATTCAAGCCATCGCTAAAGTCTAATTCAGTGCCGGCAAGGTATAAAAAGCTCTTTAAGTCGCACACAATTTTTAATCCTTTAGACTCAAATACTTGATCGCCTTGTTTTGATTCGTTATCAAAGTCGAGGTTGTAGGTTAAGCCGGAGCATCCTCCACCTTTCACCGAAACTCTAACAAAGTAGTCAGCACCCAATGCGCCCTCATGCATGAGTTCTTGAACCTTGCTTGCAGCTCTATCTGTAATGGTTATATTGCCGGTGTCAGTCATAACAAATTTGAATTTGATTAGTGAATACGTTTTTTGCCTTCAACGGGATCTAAACCGTGTTTAATTCTATAATCGTTCACAGCCCCTTTAATTGCATCTTCTGCAAGTACTGAACAGTGTATTTTAACTGGTGGTAGCGACAATTCTTCTACAATGTCCATATTGTCAATGGTCAATGCCTCATCTACTGTTTTGCCTTTTAGCCATTCTGTAGCCAAAGATGAAGAAGCAATTGCAGAGCCACAGCCAAACGTCTTGAATTTAGCATCTTGAATAATGCCTGTTTCTTCGTCAACCTGTATTTGTAATCTCATAACATCACCACATTCAGGGGCTCCTACTAAGCCGGTTCCAACTGATTTTGAGTTTTTATCTAAGGTTCCTACGTTTCTAGGGTTTGAGTAGTGATCTATTACTTTATCTGAATAAGCCATGATTTGTTCTATTTAATATCGAGTGCAAAGTTACTAAAAAAAGATAGAATGATTCTAAATAAATTTACCTGCCGGACTTTCTCTAGATTTTATTTACAGTTTCATCTGCTTTCTTCCTTGCGTCTTGCATGATTTTGTCAGTTCTTGATTTAGCAGCCTCTTCTATGCCATTTGCCTTTTTATTGGCTTCATTTTCAATTTTATCAGCTTTTTCGTTTGCTTCTTTTCGGATTTTATCTGCGGCTTTTTCAGCAGCAACTTTTTGAATCGGATTGCTTGCCTTTTTGACTAAGTCATTGGCTTGACTATCTGCTTCATCTCTGATTTTTTGTGCAGCTTTCTTTGCTTCACTACGAACTACATCAGCTTGTTTTTTAGCTTCAGCATTTATCTTGTCGCATTGCTCTTGTGCATTTGCAATGATTTTGTCTGCTTCAGCTTGTGCTTTTCTTCGTGCTTCTTCTTTGGCATCATCTACTTTGTTCTGTATGTCTTTTTTAACATTGTCAACTTTGTCTTCAACTGTTTTCTTTACCTGATCCTTTGCTTGGTTTACTAAACTTTTTCCAAGTCCTTCAACAGTTTCTCGTAGGTCTAATTTTACAATTGGTTTAGTAAAGTTGCCGGTGATACTCAATGCGATGTTCATGATTTCTTCTGCTTCTAAATTGAGTCCTTTCTTCTTTGCTTGATTGAGGAGGCTTTCGAAAGCGGAATTACCAACACCTAAGTCTTTACGAGGGATTGAAATAAATCCGACATAATTTAATCCTTGATCAAATGTAGAATAGCCGCCAAGTTTGAGTTTAGTATTTTGCCAAAGCGGAACCATGATAGAATCAACCAAGAATTTTCCATTATCAATTTTGAAATTCAGTTTTTGATCTTTCAATTCCAGCGTGCGAAATTTGTCTAATTTCAATTGGTCAGCCAAGATATTCATTACCTTGAGATTTGATAAACTTGCATTTGATAAACCGATTGTGCCACTGCCGCTTAGCGAAGGGTAAACAAGGTTCATTCCTTCATCTAGGTTCGATTTCATGTCTAATGACATAGAAAACAATCCGGTCATTTTTTCTGCAAACGGAGCATATTGCTTAATCATATCAAAATATGAAAATGCCTGAGGAATATTGAAATTAGTCATGCTAAGGGCAATATCTGTAAAAGGCATTTTGGGATTTTTGCCGTCAAATGTACCATTCATTACCATCGTGCCACCTATCAACTGCATACCTGCATCTTTGAAGAAAATTTTGCTGTCGCGTACTGTCAAGTCTCCTTTGAGATTTTCAATATCCATTTTGTCATATTTGAGCTTCTTGATGAGTACATTCATGTTGAAGTCAATGTTATCAGGGATTTCAATTGACCCTATTGATGAAGTGTCTTCAGTTGTTGTACTTGCTGATTCATCACTTGTCATAAACTGGTTGGCGTTGAAATTGTTGGATATGAAATTCAAGTTTCCTTGAATAGTTCCATCAGACAACGCATAAGCGAAGAAATTGCTTAGTTGTCCATTTGCATTAAAATCAGTTGTTCCAATTTGTCCTTGACATTCAGGCATTTTGACCGTCTTGGGCGTAAAGTTTAAAGAAAATTTATCCATCTTGACACCGTCCGGGAAATCATTGCTTTTATAAAACATATTGGTTATAGCCAAAGAGCCTTGAGCGTCAATATCTTCATAGCTTCCACTTTCAATTTTGGATATAAGACCTTTAAACGCCATGTCAGCAGTGAGTAATCCTGATATTTGCATGTCTTCAAGTGGAACAATCCGGGTAATGCCGGCTAAGTCAATTTTCCCTTTCATTGCACCTTTGACATGCGGATTTGCCATGTCCTTCATGTACAGAGTTAAATCGAAAGGATTTTTTTCCATTGTTAAACTTAGTTTAGATAAATCCAAAATAAAGTCAGGATCTAATCCGGTTCTATTTTCGACATTCATCTTCACCTGAACATTTTCTAAGGCAGCAGGCAAGTCAGGGTATTTTAAATAGCCGTTGTCAATGGCTAAGTTTATGCCATATCCGGGCATTAACTCATCGGTCATTTTACCTTTAAAAAAACCATTGAATTCAAGTTTTCCGCTTGTTTTAACAGAAGCAAAATCTTTGGCATAAATTGCAGGAATGAGTGAGATAAAGTTTTTAAAATCATTGCGCAACGCTCCGAATGTTAGGTCAAAGTCAATGTCGTTATCATTTATTTGCATCCAGCCATCCAATTTTGTTTCAAGATCATTGAGGCTGATACTATTTTGAACAAATTCAAATTTGAATTTGTTCATATCCATATTCAAATCTGCTAAAATGTTAGAATGAACTTTATTTAGAAATGGAACGCCTTCATAAGTCATGGTAAGTTCTTGTACTTCTGACTTCGTTTTGAGCAAGAAGTTGTCAAGTGTAAAATCTCCTTCCAAATGGTGGTTAAAATTGTTGAGTAAAAGCGAAAAATCTAACTCTTGGTCTTGATAAAAGATTTTACCTTCGCTAATATCAAGAGACTTTATCTCCATAGCAAAATCGGATTCAGTTTCCTGCTCATCTTCCATTTCTGTTGAATCTGTTGGTATGATGTCCCAATTTGCCTTTCCCTCTTTGTTTGTGATAAGGTTAATAACAGGATTTTTTATATCAATGGTTTTTAAGTTGATTTTATCTCCTCCAACTACTGATTTAATATCAATTGTAGTATTTAGTTTTTTAGCATAAAACAATGTATCCCCCTCAAATTCATTTACACCAATAACAGCAATGTCTTGAATCCCTAATGAGAAATTAGGGAAGCTTCTTAAAAGAGATAATGAGATGTCTTCATTGAAATCAACTTTTGCTAACACATTTTCATTGGTTATTTCTTTGAGCTTGCGAATTATTTTGCCTTTAAAGAGGAAAGGTGCGAGAGCTAAAAAGAGTACAAATACAAGAATAATTATTCCTGTTATTTTTAAAATTTTCTTAATCATAAATAAGTAAGATTTTCTGTTGCAAAACTAATAAGAAGAAAGAAGATTTTTTGGAGCTTGTTTAGTCAAAATACAAATATTCGACCGTATTGGTATTTTGACCAGTCATAACAAGTTTATGATTATTTAGTTTAACCAAGACGGCAAAGACACAAAAGCACAATGCAACTTAATTTCAATAGCTGCAGCAAACCGAGAAGTTGAGAATAAGATAACTCGAAATGTTTTGAGTCGAGTTTTCCGGAAATGAAGACTATCAGGAATGCTTATTTGCGTTTCCTTTCATGCTCTTTCAGATATATTTTTCTTAATCTTATTGCTTTAGGCGTAATTTCTACTAACTCGTCTTCTTTAATATATTCCAATGCTTCTTCCAGTGAGAAAATTCTTTTAGGGATTTTACTAGAAGCATCATCTTTGCCTGCTGCACGGAAGTTCGTAAGTTGTTTAGCTTTGACAATATTTACAACAATATCATCCTGTCTGGTGTTTTCACCTACAATCTGACCTTCATAAATTTCCTCACCAGGGTCAACAAAGAAAGTGCCTCTGTCTAATAATTTATCAATAGAATATGAGGTTGCCGATCCGGTTTCCATGCTAATGAGAGAGCCGTTTAGCCTGCCGGGAATATTGCCTTTCCAAGGTTGATATTCGGCAAATCGGTGCGCCATGATAGCTTCGCCTTGCGAGGCAGTTAACATTTGACTTCTCAAGCCAATTAAACCTCTTGACGGGATGCTAAATTCCAAATGCTGCATATCTCCGCGCGGTTCCATAATCAGGAGTTCACCCTTGCGCTGTGTAGCAAGTTCTACAATTTTTCCTGAAAGCTCTTCCGGAACATCTACCACTAGGCTTTCTATCGGTTCATTCTGAACACCATCTATCTCTTTTGTGATTACTTTTGGCTGTCCTACTTGAAGTTCATAACCTTCTCTTCGCATTGTTTCAATGAGAATGGAAAGGTGAAGAATTCCACGTCCAAACACCAATAAGCTATCAGGACTTTCAGTATCAACCACTTTGAGTGCTAGATTTTTTTCAATTTCTTTCATCAATCTTTCTCTCAAGTGCCTGCTTGTTACAAATTTGCCGTCTTTGCCAAAAAATGGAGAATTGTTGATAGTAAACAACATACTCATAGTTGGTTCGTCAATCTTAATGTTGGGCAATGCTTCAGGATTATTGGCATCGGCAACTGTATCTCCAATTTGGAAATCTTCTAATCCCACAATTGCACAGATGTCACCCGCTTCAACTTTTGATACTTTTTTCTTGCCAAGTCCTTCAAAGGTATAGACTTCTTTCACTCTGCTCCTTTTTATGTTTCCCTCATTATTGATGAGCACAATAGATTGGTTTTCTATAATTGAGCCTCTTTTTATTTTGCCTACAGCAATTCTGCCTAGGTAGTTTGAATAGTCTAAAGAAGTAATTTGCATTTGCAAAAGACCTTCCTCTGTTTTGGGTTCCGGAACTTGTTCAAGTATTGTATCTAACAGATAACTAATGTCTTTTGTTGGAGTTTTCCAATCCGGTCCATACCAACCTTGTTTTGCAGAACCATATACTGTTTTGTAATCCAATTGCCATTCGGTGGCTTTCAAATTAAACATCAAGTCAAAGACAGCATCATTTACTTCATCGGGGCGGCAGTTTGGTTTGTCCACCTTGTTTACAATGACTACAGGTTTTAGCCCTAATTCTAACGCTTTATTGAGCACAAAACGGGTTTGTGGCATAGGACCTTCAAATGCATCTACGAGCAACAATACTCCATCAGCCATTTTGAGTACTCGTTCCACTTCACCTCCAAAATCTGCGTGTCCTGGTGTGTCAATAATGTTGATTTTAATACCCTTGTATTCGATGGATACATTTTTAGAGAATATAGTAATACCGCGTTCTCTCTCAAGGTCGTTATTGTCAAGGATTAAATCTCCTTTTTCTTCTTCTTGTCTAAAGGTGAGCGATTGGTGTAAAATTTTATCAACCAGTGTTGTCTTCCCATGGTCAACGTGTGCAATAATTGCAATATTTCTGAGGGCTTTCATAAAAGGGGTGCAAATGTAGTGATGTTTAACGGTTTTAAGAATAATATCTCAAAGTTACTATGGAAATTTTAGGATTTGAGCGCGTTTCAGGATAATTATGAAGGATTATATTGCTGCATAATCTTTCAGGTATTCATATCCTTTGTTGAGTTTTCCGTTTAAACAAATGGTTGCTCTGTCAAGAATTAGACTGTGCTCAGGATTAAGAATCTCAGGGATTAATCGTTGAACAAACGTTTTGCCAAAGAATGTGGAGGCATCTTTTGGTAGTTCGGTTGGTAAGTTGGTTACAGTCATCATGTCAATGGTGTCTGTTGAATAAGGGTTTGTTTCTTGCAATGTTTTTCTGCTGACTCCAAAAGCCGGATTAAAGATGTCTGTTGCTCTATATGTGATTGGTACTGAGCCATTCACATCACAAGATACATCAGCAATTACTGAAATTTTAAATGCCGAGTTTTGAATGTCTGTAGTTTCAAAAAGGCGTGGCATTCTTGAATTCCAAAAGATGCCGTTTATCAGTAAATCACACTGATTTGCATATTGAAGAAAAGAAGACTCGTAAAGTTCGGGTTCGGTGTGAAATTGTTTTCGGTCGTATTTTTTGTCTGATTTCCTTCTAAAAAGTTGTTTGCTTCCTAAATGAGTAAACCAAATCCCTTTTTTCTTATGTTTCAAAAAATCTTCCGGACTGATTTCTTCTAAGCCAATATCTGTTAAAAACTTATATGCACCACCGCCCACACGACCTGTGCCGGTTAGTACTATTTTAATATCTCCTTTGATTTTAGACTTTGCTTCTTCCACAATTCCTTTATATGAATTGATTTGGTAAGCAGGCGTTAGAGAAAATGTATTGTATTTGCGTCCCCAAGTTAACAATCCATTATATGCACCAACTTTGCCTGCAAAATTTCCAAAGCCTATAATCCGTTTGCCATTTGATTCGGTCAATGTTTCAAAATCAATCATCCTGATTTTTTTAGAAATGAGCGCTCTCATCAACTTCTGATTATAAGGCTGCTTTTTTATGGTATGAGAAAAGAAAAAATAGGTTTTATTAGGAATGAGCTTATCCGGAGGCACTTCTTTTACACCTAACAGCATATCACAGTCTGACATATCAGTGGTAATTTCGATTCCATGTTTTCTGTACTCGTTATCTGTAAAAGTTCTATCACTTGACGACTCCACACTGATTTTAATTTGAGGATGGTCAAGCATTAACTGTTCGCATTGATGCGGTGTTAAAACCGTTCTCTTATCTGCAGGTTGTTTCCATTCCTTTATAATTCCTATTTTTAGCATTTTTATTAAAAATTTTCCAGTATTTCAATGCGCTTAGAGATGGGCGGATGCGTGGCAAACAGACCGGATAATCCTGAAGTGAATTTGCTGTTATTGTCATTGTTAGCTATAAATAGTTGTTTCATTTCTCCATTTGCAAAATCCATTTTGTTGTTTCCAGATATTTTTCTGAGAGCTGAAGCAAGTGCCAATGGGTTTTTTGTCATATCAGCAGCACCGGCATCTGCCATGTACTCTCTTTTTCGTGAAAGTCCTAATTTGAAGAGAATAGAAAAGAAGTATGCTAACAATACTAACACAATTGCAATAAGAATAGCTGCTCCTCCGCCTTTGCCATCATTCTTACCACGTTTTCTGCTTCCAAAAATTAAATTGCGTGAAATGATTCTCGCCATTACAGCCAGAATGCCTACAAACACTATAGAGATGACGAGTAACCGTACATCTCTATTTCTAATATGCGTAAGTTCATGCGCAATCACTCCTTCGAGTTCTTTGTCGTCCAATGTGTCTATAATGCCTTTAGTGAGCGTAACCGTAAAGTTTTTTTCATTGATTCCGCTTGCAAAAGCATTCAGCACGGGCGTGTCAATAATTTGTAATTTAGGCATTGTCATGCCTACGCTCATGCATAAATTCTCAGTAAGATTATAAACACGTGGGTTTTCACTTCTGCTTAAACTTCTGGCATGTGTTCCTGCATTTATCATTGCGGTATTGCCGAAGTATGCAATAATGAACCACAATCCTATTCCAACCAATACATAAGGAAGAATAATTAAAAACTCTCTATTGGTCTGGTCAAATGCAGCGAGTTTGTCATATTCCCATACTTTTAATACACTCGCAAATAAAGTACCCCAAATTGGAATGAGTATCAGAATAGGGAAAGCAATCAGATATAATACCGACAAGCGGTTGTTACGTGCAATTTGGGTGTGAATGCCAATATAATCAGTCATTTATATTAAAGCATTATTAAAAACTAATCTCCGGAGCTTTGTCCATTGCAGCTCTGTTCTCTTCGCCAACCTCAAACATAGGTTGTGAAGTGAACCCAAACATGTTGGCAACTAGATTATTGGGGAATACTTGTATAGCTGTGTTGAGTTCGCGTGTAGCAGAGTTGAAAAATCTTCTCACAGCCGCCAATTTGTTTTCAATGTCTGAAATTTCCATTTGGAGATTCATAAAGTTTTGGTTTGCTTTAAGGTCGGGGTAAGCTTCAACTTGAACACTTAGTCCACTCATGGCTTGAGAGAGTTCGTTTTCTGCAGCGATTTTGTCATTAATACTTCCTGCTTTCATTGCGCGTGAACGTGCTTCAGTAACTTTGGTGAGTACTCCTTCTTCATGTTTCATATATCCCTTTACTGTATTCAGAAGTTGTGGAATTAAATCGTGCCGTTGCTTTAATTGTACATCAATGTCTGCAAATGCATTCTCTCTGCGCAATTTGAGTTTGACTAAACGGTTGTAAATACTGATTAGGAAGACAATCACTAATCCAATAATAATTAAAATGATATACATGATGTGTGTTTGTTTGATTACTGCGAATATATGTTAAAGGATTGAGTTATATCAGTATGAGACAAATAAGAAATATGAAAAACAAAAAAGCCGCTTTTGGCGGCTCCTTTGTTGTGATTTTGCAGATGAAATAAAGTTTAGTGACTCACAACTATCTTTTGGGTTACGGTTGTACCATCAGAATTGATGGTAACAGTATAAACACTATTGGGTAAGTCGCTGGTATTCAGTAAATAGGAGCTGTTTCCGCTATTAAAATTAAACACATCTTGTTTAATCACTTGACCTTGAATATTGCGTATGGAAATTTCTGCATTATCTGCTTTGTTAAACATAATATTTACCATATCGTCAGCTGGGTTAGGGAAGATGCTTAATGCTTGTTGCATCTCAGTTTGATTTGCAGAAGTGCGCATATTTACACGAACAAATTGAGATTGAAGTACTTCTTTTGTTTTGTCATCTTGAAGGAATACAACAATGCCAAGGTTCCAGAAGTTTTCAATAGAATGCTCGTTTGCCCAGTTTATAATATTGTTAGATTGAGCATTAACAGGGAGTCGGTAATTACCATGGAATTGATAATTGCCATGTTCAGAGTGTGTTGTGTTTTTTGAAAGTGCAGGAAGCACTTTTCCTGTTGGACCATAAGCAAATTTCTTCAACACATTATGAAACTCGGTTTCTCCATTGGTCTTAATGTTTTTGTAAGTAATCGTCTCTACTATAGCAACATGTAATTTAATTCCGGCAGGAAGATCTATATATGGAGTAACCTTCACATCAAAGTTGAAATTATCTTTCCATACCATATATGCATTAGCTTCAATGTTCACAAATGCAGGTACGTCCATGTAATTTTGGATCATTGATGGTGTTGATATACCTGGGTTGAACCTAGGGTTGCCATCAATCATTGTAGCAGGAATTGAGTTTACACCACCATAATATCCTCCTCGAGTACCATTTTCTAAAGTATAATATGGATCCCCGGTTGATGGAAAGGAATACTGGTATTTTAAGTAAACATATCTGTCTTCAGGCATTGGGTCTGTGATAGAGAGAATTTTTTTATTGCCCGCATTGCATGGTCCGCAGGTTGAAGATGTAAAACTTTCTATTAGAATTCTGCGATTTATAAACGTGTCTAATACTTGAATTGTTATAGAAGCCATGTCATCATCAGCAATTGGGTCTGTATTGCCATTAGGATTTTTTACTTGAAAATCAATAGTGTATGTGCCGGGAGATGAAGGAGTCCATTTTGTAGGGTGAGATAATTCGTAATATGAGTTGGGAGCAACGTTGGGAACGGTTGCAGTGCTTGTTACCCAACTGCCACCATTAATTCTGTATGATGCTTCTACATTGGTTAATGCAGCAGAACCGTGATTTTGAATTGTAGATTTTATTGTAAAAGGTGCAGAAGAAGACATGTTAAATGGGTTGAAAATTACTTCTTTCACTCTTGTTGAACTTGTTGGTTGAGTTCCCGATGTAAATTTGTAATAGCTGTTATCTTCATCTGTAAAGAGGTTCTGTGTAGTTTGATTGGCTCCTAAATTAGGTGAACCGGCAATTGAATATGCACTTGAACTATTAACTTGAATACCTGCACTCAGTTGTACATTGTTAGAACATAAGGAAGTTCCATTAACACATAGGGTTTTCATATCAACAATGTAAATATTATTTGTTGTTTCTTCCAAAACAACAGCCCAATATGTCCAACCGTTGCTTATATGTGCTTCACCATAAAAGTTAAACCAAATCCAATGTTGTCTGTTTGGGGATGTTCCGTATGTTCTACTCAAAATTGCACTTTTGTATGTAGTTGAGCCACTTGATGAAGACATTGGTTTAATCCCAAGTATGCAAACAGAATTGTCAGCAATGTCAGGACTTGGTAATGTAGCATTGGCAAAGGAGGTAGGTTTAGTAGTTGGCGTACTATCGCTAAATGTTACAGCTCCGAAATTTCCTGCAAAGTATTTGGTTACAGCATTACCATTAAATTCGAAGGCAAATGGAATGGTTTGCGCGCTCGAATAACTAGTAGTTGCGTTTGCATCACCATTCCAAATAGTTGTCCAACCTGAACCATGTGCAGGGAATGGGTTTTCGCCATCTTGGTTGAGACCTTTTGGATTTTGTCCATCCTTATAAAAGGTGTAATAGTATTGAGCATTTGTGAAACCTATACTTAAGAAAAATGCTATACCAAATGATAATAAAAGTTTTTTCATGTTGATTTTGATTTTAGTTGATAATGAGTTTGCTCACAGATACGCTGTGTCCGTCATTGATCTCAATGAAATATATACCTTGAGATAAAGTTTGAGTTTCTATTTCTCTATTTTGTGATGAGATATAGGTATTAAGCAGTGCTTTGCCTTCAATATTTTTAACTGTTATATTTCCTGATTGCTTTCCTTGTACTCTTATTTTTGTGCCGGCAGATACAGGATTTGGGTAAATAATTAAGTCAGTAACTCCCCTAACAGTTGTAATGCTATTATAGGCATCCCATGCTTCTGCATATACCACAATTGTCACTTTTTGATTTCTGTTATTAACATTGAAAATATCGATAATCATTTCTGCAATTCCTATCCCTTTACCAGGGTAAAAGTGTGGATAGAATATACCGCTATCACCTAAGACCATAAGAAAATCTGCACTGTCAACATCTGAGGGGTAGCATAAGTTAATATCGCAAACGGCACTTTCCCATTCGTTAGAAGGTAAATTGTTGATTGTTCTTACCCATCTAAAAGAATCAGACAAGGCACTCACATTTTTGAAAACAAAACCATGTTCTAAGTCTGAGAAGTCATTGTCGTTTGCTTTGTTCGGACCTGATATCCAAACAGTATCCGCAGAGCTATAAACTGCTTGTGCGTTGATTGATAATGCAGCGCAAGTGAATATTATAATGCTTAAAAGAAGTTTTTTCATGTTGTTTATTTAAACTTAAAAGCCACTGTTGAAGTGGCTTTTAAAGTGTGTAAAAGATAAAATTATTTTATTTTTGTGTATTCGCCATTTACAAAGGTTACTTGATTGTCTCCTGTTTTGCGCCAAAAAACAACCACCGCTTTTAGATTTTCTTTTTTCCAGTTTGCATCTAAAGTGCCTGTATATGTTTTTGAAATTTTAGTTCCTTTGGTGACAGAAGAGGCAACTACGTCTCCTACTACTTCCGTAGTCAGGCTAAGTCTAAGAACATCATCATGCATGTTTTTGTCTTCGGTTCTACCGTCTTGATATTGATTTGCTTGAAGTCTGCTCTCTGTGATATAAACAGCAAAGCGGTATTCATCTGAAAAATCTTTATAAAATTGAGCATTAATCGTTACAGTGATATTGTCTCCATCTAATTTTACAACAGGTTTTGCATATACATCGGGATCGGTTTTAGATAATATTTCATTGACTTTGGTAGTAGTAGAAGATTGCATACTTGCACCACCGGAAAATGAAGCAATTTGTCCGTTTCCGTCAGCGATAAATAATGTAGGTACTCCTTTTACGCTAAATACGCCAGCAAGTTGGGTTGAATGTGCGTTGTTGAATGGATCAGTAGCACCACCAGCGCCATTTACTTGACATGAAACAACATGTACTCTTTCATTTATTTTTTTAGCAGCTTGAATAGTTGGTTTGCCATAAGCACCGCATGGTCCACACCATGTTCCGCCAAAATAGAACATCATAACATTTTGGACAGGTTTGGTGGTTGTTGTTTTGCCACTGTTATCTCCACCGTCATCTTTTTTGTCTTTTTTACATCCGGCAAACCCGATTAAGAGCGCAGGAATCATAAGTAATAGTACCTTTTTCATAATGTGAATTTATATTTAATCCGCACAAATATATAATGAAATTTGAAACCTCAAGCGTTTTTTTGAATAATTGTTTTTAGGCTGATATCCATGCTTTTAACTGAATGGGTGAGCGCACCTATCGAAATAAAGTCTATGCCTGTACCCAGATATTCAGTAATGTTTTGCTCGTTGATTCCACCGGATGCTTCAGTTTCAAATCGGTTGTTTATAATCAAAACTGCTTCTTGAATTTCTTTTGGTGTGAAGTTGTCAAGCATTATGCGGTTTACATTGCCTATAGCGCAAACTTCCTTGACTTCTTCTATGTTTCGGGTTTCTATTTCTATTTTCAGGTTCAGGTTGTGCTCTTGCAAATATTCTAAGGTTTTTGTAATTGCAGGGGTAATTCCACCGCAAAAGTCAATATGGTTGTCTTTGAGCATAATCATGTCAAATAAACCCATTCTGTGATTATCTGCACCGCCAATTTTGACTGCATACTTCTCAAGCAATCGCATGCCAGGAGTGGTTTTGCGAGTGTCTAATATACGAACATTGTATGGTGCTGCTAATGAAGCATATTTATGTGCTGTTGTTGCAATGCCACTCAGTCTTTGAATAAAGTTGAGTACTAATCTTTCTCCGGAAAGTATGTCTGTAGCAGAGCCTTGAATATGCAATAATTGGGTTCCGTATTCTACTGGTGAGCCTTCCGGGACGAGTAATTCTACATTAATTTGAGGGTTTATCTTATTGAAAATTTCAATTGCTATAGGGAGTCCGGCAATGATACCCGGTTCTTTTGCAATCATTTGTGCACTGCCGGTTGTGTGGGGAGGAATTGCAGCTAATGATGAATGAGCAGCCTTCCCTATATCTTCATTTAAACCAAGTTCAATGAGTTGCTGTACTTGGTCTTGTTTCCAAAAATTATCAAGGGTCATAATTGCTTTACTATCTCTATTTCTTGAATCTGAAAATCAGAACCTATTTGTTTAAGAAAGATAGTAATTCGAAACTCTTCTTTTTCTGTTTTGTATGAAAAGACAATAAATTTTGAACCGGTATTGGAAGTGCCGTTATGAATAATTTGATTGCTCTGCGCTTTGTATTGGCTAAAAAATTTCTGCATTACTTGTTTTGCTTGGGCTTTGCTATAAACGCCATCTCCGGTAGGTGTTGTAATTTCAATGCTTGAACCGAAACTTTCACTCAATTTTTGTGCATCACCGGTATTAAAGGCTTCTGTAATATTTTCAATAGCTCCATTCATTTCCATTGGAAGTGGTTCGTCAGGAGTGTACAGAGCAAATAAACTCAATAGGAAGGTAATAAACATTGTCATTGTAAATTATTGTTTATGCAAAGTAAAATCAAAAACTTTGCCATATCAATACATTCTCAAAAATAAAATAAACTTTAAGGATAACTAACTTGTATATCAAGCCCTTTCAAGTATTTTTGCCTATTCATATTCAATGCGTACAACAAAGGTTAAGGTAGTTTTTTTTGATTTAGATAGGACATTGTGGGATTTTGAAAAGAATGCTAATGAGACTTTAGTGGAATTATTTGATGAGTTTAATTTTAGTAATTACACTAACCACACTTCACAAGATTTCGTTGATTCTTTTCGCAAACATACACACAGTCTTTGGCAAGAATATGAACAAGGAATCATTGATAAACAGACACTGCGTGAAAGGCGTTTCCAATTAGCAATGGAAGATATCGCTGTTCCTTTACATAACCGCCCTGTTCTGATGTGGAATCATTTTCTTGAAAGATGTCCCTACAGAACAAACTTGTTGCCTGGTACTCATGAAGTACTGAACTCGTTGTCTCAACACTATCCATTGTATATAATTACAAATGGATTTACAGAGATTCAGCGAACTAAATTAGAGAATACAGGCTTGTTAGGATTCTTTAATGATGTAATTATTTCAGAAGAAGTCGGGTGCAAAAAACCCGAAAAAGCAATTTTTGAGTTGGCTCTGAAACGAGCAGGGATTGTGAATTCCCAAGACGCATTAATGATTGGCGATAGTCTTGAACATGATGTGTTAGGGGCTATGAATGCCGGCTTGCAAGCTGTTTGGATGAATAGCCAATTATTGAATAAGCATCCGGATTTTGCAGAAATTAAAACAATTTCGTCATTACATGAGTTGAAGCATATTTTGCTTTAATTAGCTATTTTTTGCAATATCTCTGATGGGATAATATCTGAATGGGAAGCATTGAATGTACATTGACCATTCTTGATTATCAAAATTTGAGGTGATTGATGCTGCACCGCAAAGACAGTTGCAATGTTGTTTGAAATATCCCTAAACTTTAGCAAGTCCAGATAATAGAAATCTATTTTTGAATTTGCAAATTCAGTATCTGATTCCACTTTTTTAAGAGCAGTACGACTGACCGGACAGCGAGTGCTGTGTTTGAATATCAGAGAGAATCCTAGTTTTGTTTGTATCGCTTCGACTTGTTCGAGTGTTTCGAGTACAATCTTATTCATGAGTAGCGTTTGGGTGTTGCAAACTTGTTTCATTTACTTTGGGACAATGATCTTTTCTTGAGGCACATGAAGAAAGTATTAATATTGCAATTGCTACAGATAATGAAAGGGAGAAAAAGTTTTTCATTTGTTCAAATTTTACGCCTGCAAAGTAAATGTATTTTTCAATAGCATTAACAAAAGAAACGTTAGAGGAGTATAGGGCATTGCTTTCTAATAACAAACTCAGTGAGTTAGATTTTGTTTTTAGACACAAAAATATGCCTGTCGAAGTCCGTTCATTTCTTGCTGCACAGATTAAATTGAGAAAAAAGGCTGAAAAGAAACATCCCAATTTCTTTAAGAGTTGTTGTTTTTATCTTGAACAAGCCCTCGAACAAAGTACAGCTTATTGGGTTGCTAGGCATAAAGCTGCTTTGTTTCAACAAAATAGTACTTTGTTGGTTTGTGATTTAACCGGTGGTATGGGGGCAGAGTCTGTTGCTTTTGCAGATAATGGAAACCAAGTAGTTTATATTGAACCTCACAAGGAATTATTTGATATTTCTAACTATAACTTTGAGCGACTCGGATTATCTGCTCAGATAGAGTTAATGAATACAAATGCCGAAGATTTTTTATTGCAAAATGTCTCAGCCTTTGATTTAACTCTGTTAGACCCGGACAGGAGGGCACAAGGTGTACGAGATTTTACACTTGAAAACTCTTCTCCTAATCCTTTGTTGTTAGAAGAAGAAATTTTGAAAAAATCAAGAAAATTGTTAGTTAAACATTCACCTTTAATTGATATTCAGTATTTGCGAGAACAATTCAACTTTTTACAAACAGTGTTTGTTTTTTCATTTCGAAATGAAGTAAAAGAAGTAACAACTTTGCATACACGTGGAGATGTCAATGATACAAAAGTTGTATGTATTTGTATTAATAGTAAAGGTGTAAAGTCAGTTGTAGCATTTAATGAGAATGCAGATAAGCATATAACTCATGTGAACTCTGGCTGTAAGGAGTATTTTTTTGAACCGGATAAAGCAATTATTAAATCAGGGTATGCATCTTTATATGCATCAAGACTTGGTTTGGAATCGATTTCACCGGGGATTCCATATTTCACTTCAGAAAATGTACCGCATAATTTTATAGGGAGAATATTTGAAGTGAAAGAGGTTGTTAAATATAACAATCAGTCAATCAAAGAGATTTTAAATAAATACAAAATTGTTAAAGCTTCAATTGGAGCACGCGGTTTTTCACTCAAAGCCGATGAGATAGAGAAAAAATTTCAATTAAAACCGGATGATACCCATCACTTGTTTTTCTATATAAACAAAGATGGCGAGAAGGAAGTGGTTTTGTGTGAAACTTATTTGCCGAAAGCTTCGATATAATTTTCAATAGCCTTTACAATGCTCGGAGCTTCAGGAGTAGGAGCCGGTATTTGACAATTTAGACCTGCTTCTTCAATGGCTTGCAATGTAGTTTGCCCAAAAGCAGCAAGCCTTGTGTTATTTTGTTTGAACTGAGGGAAATTATCATAAAGGGATTTGATATCTGCCGGGCTAAAGAACACTATAATGTCATAAAAAACATTTTCCAAATCGGATAAGTCAGCTGAAACTGTATAATACATTATTGCTTCTGTAAACTGTAACCCTTGTTTAGTCAGAAAGTCCGGAATCATTGGTTTTCTGATATCAGAACAAGCAAATAAAAAATTCTCTTTCTTATGTGTGTTTAAGAGTTTAAGAAAAAAGTTATCTCCCTTCTTTTTTGGGAAAAACACTTTCCTTTTTCTCATTAATATATAGTGCTGAATATAATTAGCAATTGCTTCGTTTGTACAGAAATATTTGAATTCAATTGGTAGTGTAACGCGCATTTCATCGCATATTCTAAAGAAGTGGTCAACGCCATTTTTGGAAGTAAGAATGACAGCGGTATGATCTAAAATCGAAATGCTCCTTTTTCTTAATTCTCTGGCTGGTACCGGGTCAATTTGAATAAACGGACGAAAGTCAACCTTGAGTTTGTATTTTGCAATTAAATCATCGTAGATAGTTTTTGAGCCTTCAGGCTTAGGTTGTGAAACAAGGATTGTCTTAACTTTTAAAGGGTTCTCATTCATATTTCTATATAGCCACTAATCCATTTAATACCTATTAATAATAGGGGAATTTCCAGGGTGCAAAGATAAATAATTAAATAGATTAATTGTCTTTGTTCAAAACGTAGGCATAAAAATACTCCTCTAAGTGTTCTTGTTGAATATAATGTAATGATAATCAATATGGTAGTTGCGAAGTGTTCGTAAAGATTTACTTTTAGAAAAGAGAGTGAAAAAATAATAATAGGAAATCCGATGAGTGATAGGTTATATAAAGTGTTAAGAGATATAATATTAAATGCACCCATGATATCAGCAAAATCCAATGAATGTGCTATTACGGTTTGAATAAATCTTAATCCAAAAAATACGCATACAAACAATAGGAAGCCTATAAATGCTATGAAATAATTGTATGCAATATAAGGGGAAATGAGTGTGATGAGAGGGGTAGCAATAAGACTGGATATAAAAACTGAGCTAATCAAAAATGGTAGAGTTTTGTTTGTGTCAAACCATGACGTGTCATTTGAGAGTAATTCAGATAGCCCTGAAACTCCATAAAAAGCCCTGAGCTGGAGTTTGAATTTGAATGGAATGAACCTTGAATAAAAAATAAGTAGGACAACGAAGATAAAAAACAGAAGATAGTAGTAGTTGAAATTTGTTACCTGAGTGCGGAGATGCTGATCGTTTGTTATGCTTGCTTCTTGCTGTCTGCTGTTATGAAAATAATAGGGATTGATGATACGTGCAGAGTCAACCGTGTTCCAATTTCTAATGGAATCTTTATTTAATTTTTCTTGTTTCTTATACTCTACACGTGGAGTTGCATTCTGACTTGAGTCTTTTTGCGTGCTGTCAGCCATGTTACTGTTTATGTGTGCTAATGAGTCTGATTGAGCAATTGAGAGCAAGTTGTTGATTATGAATAATATTACAAAAGCTAAAAATCTCATTACTGTGTATTAGAAAAGTCCGATTAAACCAAAGTGAAATTTACCTGATTGAAATTTAATTGGATTCTGATTCTCTCGACCCAACGCATAGGCAAGTGTAAGAACCCCAACACCTGTTTCTAAATTTGCTCCAAATCCGAACCCAAATGGGAAGTCATGTTTAGTGTTCGTTCTTGTCATACTCTTGTCTTCATAATATGCTCCATTCCAAAATGCAAAGATGTTGGCATTTTGGCTCAACAAATATCGATATTCTAATGTAACCATAGTGTAATTGGACGCAAATAGAGATTGTTCATTAAAACCGCGCAAAGAATAAACTCCACCAAAACGAATAAGTTCGTTGAAAAAGATTGTCGGTGAATATATTCCTTCGCTTTGTGCAGATGTTTTGATAGTGCTTGTTTTGCCAATTTGTGTGTACTTTTCAATCAATAGGCGATATCTGTATTGTAACATATTCATACGTATTGAGTCATATATATTAAAGAACTCGCCTCCCGAGTTTTTGAGTGCTAATGCGTTAATTCTGGAATCTTTGCGTATTGATTTTGTTCCAATTAATGCACTGCTTTCAATTCTGTAACCTTTACGTGGATTAAAGATATAATCAAGTCGGTTGAAAATTACTTCAACTCCATAGTTTCTTACTGTAATGGGCTGAATATCGGGAATCTTTTTTGTGGCTTTTATTTGATTGGTGTCAACGGAAATCAGAGAGGTTCCTTGGTTTTCAAAGAAAAATTTCAATTTGTCTTTGCCATTCATCGCATAACTAATTCCCAATCTTCCTTGCATCTGTGAAAATAAGGTGTCATATTTTAATCCGCTTCCCCCAATTTCTAACCCTATGTTACTGCCAAATATATAAGGTATTTCTGTTATGAGTTTGAATTCCTGAGAGCGTTCATTAAAGAATCTAATGTTCGCATCCAATGATTGCCCACCTTTGAACATATTACCCAATTTAATGCGAAGTTCACCTGTAATAAGCAATTTATTAGTCGAACTACTGCCTGTGGATGGAGGGGCGAAACCTATAATACCATCTACAAAATCATTGTTTTTATGCTCGAGATATAACATTGGTTTTGCTCTGTTTCCAATAAAAACAATGGTGCTGGGTTGTGTCAGTTTTATAAAGGGCAGCGTACGCAATAGTTTGTCAATTTCCTTCACTAAACTTTCATTATAGGGGTTGTTCGGCTTTATTTGAGTTAATGCTGCAAGGTATCTTGGGCTGACTTTAGCATTGCCTTGTACTTCTATGGAGTCAAAGAGTATTTGTTGCCCTTTGTTAACTAATACTCTTGCGAAAATATCTTGTTCTACAATGTCAATTATTTGCAGTCTGGTGGACACAAAAGGATGTCCGCGGTTTTCCCAGTAGCGTGTTATTTGAGAGAAAATTGACTGAATGTCAGATGACGAAAAAGGAATATTTTGAATTGAATCGGATAGGTTTAACAGGCGTAGTGTTTCCTTATCAAAACTTAATGTAGCATTACTGATTTTATTGCCAATATGAAAGAAAATAATCCATTTGGGAATTTGTTTACTAATTCTGTCCACACCTGCTTCCAGAAATCCCTGCATGTTTAGGCTGTCTTTTATCCTTGAGATAATAAAGGGGGCTTCAGTTTCAGTTGTACTGATGTCTTGGAGAAAGTTGCTTGGATTATCAGTTTGAAATGAGAGGGTGATTGAGTTCGTGTCTTGTGAAAATAGCTTGCTATCACCACAGAGATGTAAAATTAAAATCGAATATAAAACAACATATCGTAGCAATTTGCGAGTATTTCTTTCTTTGCCTTAAACAAAGTTAAAAGTGATTTTCTGTTCAATTTCGGGTGATAGACTTAGCGCAACAGGGCAAGTCTTGGCACTTCGCATTAATGCTTCTTTACTGTTTGCATTGCCATTGCGTAAAAGGATGTCGAATTCAATTTCTATACCTACAACCCTGCGTGGAGGCTCAGTTGACATTTTCTTTAAAACCCGAGCTTTGCTTCCATCAATGAATATACCGCTTGTTTTTGCATAGATTCCCATGATTGTAAACATGCAAGCAGCCAATGAAGTTGCAAGTAAATCAGTGGGTGAAAATGCTTCACCTTTTCCTTGGTTATCAGTTGGGGCATCTGTGATGAAGGTTTGAGAGGATTTTACATGTGTAAGTTCACATCTTAACTCCCCATTATATGTTACGATTGATGTACTCATTATTAATATTGTTTACCTTTGCTGTTGGAAACTTCAAAATTACAGATAAACAATCAACCAGCCCTTGAGCCTAAAAAAAATCTTTGGTTTTATAGTGTTTAGTTTGTTGACCTATAATGTCAGCTTGGGACAAGAGTACATTATTACTTCAAGTCTCCATTTGAATAATAGAGGCAGTGGTTTGGGTTTTGGTGTAAGAGAGAAGAACAAGAAAAAAGTCAATTCGGTTTATGAGTTTCACGTCATGAATTTGAAATCGTTTAAAGAACTTACCATTTCAAATGTCGGAATGGCAAATTCAAGCCAAGAACCGGGAACTTTTAAATATGGTAAGATTAATCAAGTACTTCAGTTTAGATTCGGATATGGCAAAGAAGTCTCTTTAGCTAAAAGACCTGATAAAAATGCAATTGGTATCATTTGGAACTCAACAGCCGGATTGAATTTGGCTTTTCAGATTCCTGTATTTATTGATTATAATACACCGGGTCAAAATGAAAATGGTTTTATAACAGTTCGATATGACCCTGAAGTGCACGAACGGCCTAATATTATTCAATCACATTCTTATTACAACGGATTATCAGGCTCTAAGTTTATTCCATCTTTGTTTTTGAAACAAGGACTCATTATGGAATTTGGTAACTACGCAAATTCTCCAAGTAGATTGGAATCAGGATTAATTTTGGATGCTTTCCCGATTCAGCCTCAGATAATGTATAACCAAAAACTGCCTCACTTTTTTCTTTCTTTTTATGTTAGCTTTGCACTCCTAAATTTTGAGATATGAACGAATTGGTAGAGGAAAAGAAACAGGACAGAATAATCAAGCCTGATTGGCTTAAAATCAAAATACCATCCGGAGAAAACTATTCAAAAATAAAGGCAATTACTCGAGATAATAACCTGCATACAATTTGTGAATCAGGTAAATGCCCAAATATTGCAGAGTGTTGGGGACGCGGTACGGCTACTTTTATGATTCTCGGAAATGTTTGCACTCGCTCTTGTTCATTTTGTGCTGTGCAAACAGGTCGCCCGACTCACTATGATATGGACGAGCCATTCAGGGTGGCTGATGCAATCCACAAAATGGGAGTCAAGCATGCTGTAATAACGTCTGTGAATCGCGATGAACTCAAAGATAAAGGTGCAACCGTTTGGGCTGACACTATTCGTGAAGTAAAAAAACTTAATCCTAATACCACTATTGAAACACTCATACCCGATTTCAAAGCTCTGTGGGATTTGCTGTATATGGTAATTGACGAAAAGCCGCATGTTGTTTCACATAATATGGAAACCGTAAAAAGACTTTATAGAATTGTTCGCCCTCAAGCCAAGTATGAAAGAAGTTTGGAACAAATTCAAAGAACAAAAGAAAGAGGAGCCAGAACTAAATCAGGAATTATGCTCGGATTAGGCGAAACACCTGATGAAGTATATGAAGCAATGGACGATTTGGTTGCACACGGATGCGAAGTCCTTACCTTAGGCCAATATTTACAACCTACAAAGATGCATTTGGAAGTGAAAGAATATGTAACCCCTGACAAATTCGCACATTATAAAGAAGAAGGACTTAGAAGAGGGTTTGAAATTGTTGAGAGTGGTGCACGAGTGAGGTCTTCATATCATGCAGAAAAACATATATGAGTTCCTCTATTAAGGAATCTTCTCATTTAAACTCTTTTTTATTATAGACCGTGTTCTTTTAGCAGGCATTACAATGATGTGCTGATATTTGTTGTAGTGCGTTTGTAATTGATAGTGTAGTGAAGAGGGTAGAGCTTCCTAATATTTCGTTTAAGAAAACCATATACAGTCTTATTCGTAAATTTAAACATTGGATTATTCAGTTTATATTCAGGCTTAGTCCTATATAATTCTAAAAATTTGTTTTATCGATTAAATGTTATCAAACATATACAATCTGTTATATTAGTCTATTCGATTAATGCAGTAGTATATTGACAAAGTATATTTCTTAAAGGGGTTAAGTAATTGTTCTACATTTGGCTTTTAAAAAATTAAATAATTATATCATAGTCATGGCAAAACATTACATCATTAACAAGTTACATTCGATTTTTATTGAGGGTCTCTCAGTAATTCTCTTATTTGTAACAGGCGACATAGTAGCGCAAAACAATGCGGCTACTATTCCAACAAAAAATTATGTTCAGGAGGAGATAGCAGGGTATTCCGTAAAAATGACATCCCCATTACAACATGATGAAAAGGAACTCATTTCTGAACGAACCCAAACTACAAAAGCTATTTCTACCGGCAATGGAAGTGTGAAACTCTTGTCCTATGCAGGTCCAATTCACTATCAAAAGGGCAGCAAATGGGAGGAAATTGATTTAACAATTCTGCCCAATCGCTCAGGAGATTATCTTGATTATCCGTATGCAAATTTTGGAAATAGCTTCCATTCATTTTATTCAAGCAACCCAACTCGCCAGCCTGTCATTACTAAGTTGGAAGATGGACAAATAATATCTGAAACAGTTTCGAGTTTGTATTCATTTAATGCTGAGGGAAATCAAGGAAAAAGTACACTCAAAATATCAGATAAAACACCTGATATACATATACAAGGAGATAAAATTATCTACTCAGAGGTTTTTCCTCTTATAGATTTAGTCTATTCTCAAAGAAATGTTGGACGAAATTTTGAGGTTATTATTAAAGACAAACAGTTTTTAGACCAATTCCCATTATCTGACAATCGAATAGTAATTGAGGAAGCGGTACAAATACCTGAAAATTGGGTCGTAAAAAAAGAGCAGAATGAAATAAATTTCTACTCTAATAATGTGTTGATTGCGACTATCCCTCAACCTGTAATGCGTCAAGAACTTTTAGGAAAAGTTGAATACAAATCTGAAGCGGAGTTTATGTTGGTGGGTGATATTTCATTTACTAAGAAGGGTACTCAAGTAATCATTACTACGACCTTTTCTTTAGAATGGCTTAGAGACGAAGCAAGAATATACCCAATAGCTTTAGACCCTATGTGGAAGATTGCAACTACAAATGCAACCTATTGGACAGGATATCAAACTAGTTCTTCTGCCAAAACAAATGGTATGCTCTATATGAACAATGCGTCATATTCAAGTTGGGCTAAATTTTCTATTCCCTCATTGTCTGTTGGAAGTAATGTTGTAATGGTGAAGTACTATGGTGCTGCTTACGGAGGAACTCAAACAAGCGATAAGTTTGTATCTATTCGCTCAATGGACGCAATTGACCCTGTAGCCGCTTCAGCCGTAGATATTTGGAAAGCCATTTCAATAGGTACATCCTTTACAACAACTTATCGTTGGAATAACCCTGTTTCAAATGCAGCCAGCGTAAGTATTGATTGTTACACAGGGTCTGGAGCGCTTGGAACTGATGCCAATACATATATCCAGAGCAGAGCCGGAAGCTATGCTTCTTTTGGCTTTTGGGAAATTTCGGGTAATACATCTTATCAGTATCAAGGAGCAAATAATAGTGTTGCACCTCCATATATTGAAGTTACATATTGTTCGGGTGGGGATTGTTCCGGTACACCTAATGTCGGTACCCTTGTAGCACCTGACTTTGCTTGCAGTGGACAGAATTTTAATCTTACACTTACCGGTGCGTCAAAGAATTGTGGTATAGATATGCAGTGGCAGAGAGCTACTAGTGCATCCGGACCTTGGAGCACAATTGATTATGAATTTAAAGATGTATTGACTTTGACACAAACCCAAAAAACATGGTATCGTGTTGTAATGAGGTGTAGTTTTTCAGGCTTGCAAAACACTTCTAATGTTGTAGAGGTTGCAACTGAGAAAAGAGCGTTTGGTGCAGATAGTTATACAATTAATCAAGGTGCTGCACCAACAAGGAAAAATTTCCAAAGTTTCACTTCGATGGCTGATTCTCTTCAATGCCACGGTATCACATCAGCCATTACCGTCAATGTTGTTTCAGGTTCCGGTCCATATAATGAACAATTAATATTAAAACCTATTACTGGATCTAGTTCCTCAAAACGATTGACTGTAAATGGCAATAATGAAGTATTGCAATTTGCTTCAAGTAATAGTAGTAATAACTATGTGTTTGAGTTTGATCAAGATGCCAGTTTTTATTCGTTTAAGAATTTAACCTTACGAAATAACGGAACATCATTTGCCCGTATTATTAACTTTCCAAAGAATAATGAAAGCGTTACATTTACAAATGTAACTTTCCAAGGCTATGCAAGCGCAACAACCTCTGCAAATCATTATTTAGTACAATTACAAACAAATGTGATTAGTAACTATTTGACTTTTGACAGCTGTACCTTCTTATATGGGTCTGCAGGTATGTATATGTATTCTAGTAGCTCAAATGGAGTGGGAATGTCTGCGCAAAATTTAAGGGTAACAGATTGTAGGTTTATTGATCAATATTATTATGGGATATTTGTTCAATATTATGCAGGGCTTCAATTGTTTAGAAACATCATTACTTCAACAAAGACATATTCCGGCTATATGGGCATGCGCTTATATTGGATAATGTGCCCACAGCTTGATAATAGGACTTATATTGATGGTAATAAGATATATTATAATCAAGGGGGCTATGGAATGTATCTTCAATATTTGGGTGTGAATACTTCATATCCAACTGATGATTATTTCTTTAGAATATCAAATAATGTCATAAACATAGGTCCCGGTCCGAGTTCTTCAATTCTAACTAGAGGTATATATATTGCGAATCAATCAAATTCTGAGTTTTGGCATAATACAGTTCACGTGTCATCAGCCGATCAAACAAACTCTGCTGCCTTTTGGTTCCAAAGTGCTTATACCACATCTGTAACACAAGGTAAAGTTGATGTAGCTAATAATCTATTTACCAGTGAAGGAAATGCTCCGGCATTTTATCTGTCTAACTCAAATATTACACCAACTAATGTTACAATAGATAAGAATAATTTGTATTCTAAGGGTGTAAACTTGGGCAATTATCTTGGTTCTTTTTCTTCAAATATTGTAAATTGGAGAAGCGCAACCGGTTATGATGTTAATTCTGAAAATTTAGACCCAATGTACCAAGACGAAGCGCGTCCGAATTCTAATATGCACATTACAAATAGTACTTTACACAACAAAGCAGGTTATATGTTCAAGATTCCTAATGATGCAGAAGGAAGAGTTAGAAATGCGACAGGGACAGACCATGGAGGATTAATGTCGATAGCTGATGTATCCATATCAACCGCTTCAAGTGTGTTTTCATTACCCTCATGTGGCAGGGATTATCCTATTGATCTGACCGTGTTGAATTCGGGTAATTTTGCTTTTTCCGGAAAACTCTATTTTAAGATTGAAATTAACGGTGGAGCTAGGGTATATTTGGATTCAATCCCCTTTAATTTGAGTCCTGGTGAATCTAAGTCAGTTCTTATGAACAACGCTGTTAATTTAGCAGGAGGTAGAGTTAATACAATAAAGATAAGTATATTAAATACAGATGAAAACATGGCTAATAATGTCTTTGCATTTTCGTCTCCCTATTTAGAGAAGAGTCCAAGTGGTAGTGCTATAACCGCTGTTTCAATTGGTTCAGCAAAAGGACCAGCTCCTTCTGACCCATTTTGGAAATCAATCGCAAACGAAACATTGAAGTTTTCAGTTACACCCCCAGCAGGATTTACAAATTCAGACTATTCTACAGGCTATATGGTCAATACAAATGCGTATGAAAAAGTTGGAGGAGTGCCTCTCCCTGCTTCGGCAACAACATATTCTCATAATCCAACATCTGGAGGTGAGTGGACACTAAATGTACCTGATAAAACATTCGATGGAAAAGCACTTATTTATGAATTGCAATTTGTTAATGTTATTTCAGGGTGTGATTCGACAATTACGATTGAAATACTCGTTGTTGATGATGGTATGCCTGATTTTACCACTATATCAATTACCTGCGAAAAACTAAATACAGAATTTAAAAATCTATCCACGGTTTCATCAGGTTATCTGTCATACAAATGGGATTTTGGAGATGGCAGTGTAAGTGCAAAGCCCAATCCTGAACACGTATATACAAATGCAGGAGCATACACCGTTACGCTTACTACAAGAACAGTACCCTATGGTTTTGAAAATTCAATTACAAAGATCATATTAATTCACGAAACTCCCGATGTAAACTTCAGTCATATTGATAAATGCTATGGACAAACGATTTCTTTAACGAATACCTCAACAAATATTATCGGTCTTCCAACTTATGAATGGGATTTGGGTGATGGCAATTCAAGTATTTCTAAAGATGTTTTAGTTGCATACAATCAACCCGGTGAATATACAGTCTCACTTACTGTAACTACAGATAATGGATGTTATGGACATGTTGCAAAGTCCGTTACTTCTTATGCGAATCCTGTTCCTAATTTTGAATTCCCTGCATTAAAGTGTATGGGTAATATTGTTCCCTTTAAGAACACTACAACTATAGCATTCTCAAATTGGACAAGTAAGTGGCAGTTCGGTGTTGGCGAAGGTGCTTCTAATGACATGCATCCATTGTATGAATTTACCAAAATTGGAATTGCAAAAGTGAAATTGGTAACAACTTCTGAATTTGGTTGTTCGGATTCAATTATTAAGAATGTACAAATTGAGCATACGCCAATAATTAATATTACGAATAATGATGCTTGTGTAGGGTATCCTACTATCTTCAACAGTAATGTAGATGTGCCCTCAAATTTGACTGCTACATATAAATGGAATATTGACTTAGTTAATTATTTGGATGAAACACCGGCTGTGATATTTAAGTATGCTGATTATGAGGTTGTAAAAGTTGATGTAGCTTTCTCAAATGGATGTCAAGCTTCTGCTACAAAGCGTGTACAATCAGCGCATCGACCCAAAGCCGATTTTAATGTTAATAGTGCCGTTTGTTCAGGTCAAATGATTGATTTGTATAACACTACATTAGTTAAGTTTGGGGCACCTAAATATACATGGAATTTAGGAGACGGTTCAGTGTTTGTTGATGAACATGCGCCAAAGTATATATATAGTAATAATCAATCCAAAGACTATACAATTACACTGATTGCTACCTCTCCGCTAGGCACATGTCCTGATACGTTCTCTAAGACGGTCTCTGTTGGCGTTACACCTGTATGCGACTTTACTGTGTCAGATATTTATATGCCCGGGCATAGAGGGTATGAATTCAAGTCTGTCTCTCAATCAGGTGTGCAATACGATTGGGATTTTGGAGATGGCATGAAGTCTAATGCCCCAAATAGTAACCACCAATTCTCTCGTGATGGAGTTTATAGTGTCAAACTTAAAATATCAACTCCCGAAGGTTGTAGTTGTGAAAAAATAATTTCACATCATGTTGTTAATCTTGGGTTGTCGGATGTATTTGCAAAGTCAGGACTGGTTATATTTCCTATTCCATCAACCGGTGTTATAAATTTGGTAAATAAAGGAAATGTCAATATTGAATCAATTAAGGTGGTCAATACAATTGGTTCTGTGGTGTATTTTAGTAGTGTAAATATAGCAGACAATAGTTTCTCTATTGATTTAACAAAAAATGCTGCGGGAGTTTATTTAGTTCAGGTTAAAACTATAGAGGGTGTGATACTCACTCAGAAGATTGTGATAGAGAAATAAATATTTCTAATTTTCAAGTCTAGCAGCCGTTATACAACAGTGTAACGGCTGTTTTTTTATAGACCCCAAAATGAAAGTCATCAGTTTGAGAGACTAAATAGCTGTCTTCAACATTGAAAAAGTGATTTAACAAGTTAAAGTTCTCCTCACTTTCTTCAATAAAATGTTGACTGATTCCTTTTAAGAGTGGAACTAAGATATTGCCTCCGTATCCGTTCAACTCAAGCATTTGAAAGTGTGCGTTCAGTAGGGGTAATATTTTTGAAGATTCAACAGCTTCAGATGGATCAGCAATCAACATCCGTAGCAATCCAGGTGCTGTTTGTCTTTTTTTGATTTTCCCGCTTAAATAAGTACGTTTGTTTTGAGGAATTGTGTTGAGTATGGAGTTCACAACATCAAGTTGTTTGTGATTCCATTGAATCCTGTCCGGACCGGTGTATTCATGAATGATGATGATCCCTTTATTGCTTAACATGGTTTTAATTTTCGCAATCACTTGTTCTAAGTTCTTTAAGTGATGTAAAGAGGAATGAAACAAAATAATATCAAATGTTTGCTGCGACTCAAACTGCTCAAAACTGCTATGGATAAACTGTATGCGTTCATCATTGGTTCGTGATTGAGCATATTGAATATTTTGAAAAGCAAGGTCGATTGCTGTTATTGACGTAAAAACGTTGCTTTTGAGGAAGTCAAGTTCTTGACTTCCAGTGCCACAACCTATTGAAAGCATGTTGAGATTTGTGCAGTTATGTAAATACTTTTCTATTACATAATTTATGTATGATTGATTATCGTTACCTGTTATCATCTTGTTCCATCTTTTGCGAACTAATGGGATATTCCACCAATTTGTTGGAGGTAGTGCCCCTGCGTTCCAATGGGATTGCACTCTTTTAAATGCTCGCAATGAGAATTTGCCTAAAAAGAAGGAAAGCTTTGAGGAATGAATTTTCTCTCTTAACTCAATAAAGTCGGAATAAGATATAATGCTCAAGACCTCACAAAAATAAAAAAGGCTGTTGGATACTACCAACAGCCTTTCCCATATTTATTTTAATTAGATTATTTTTTTGCGTAACGCTTGTTGAATTTATCAACTCTACCTGCAGTGTCAATAAATGTATGTTTTCCGGTAAAGAATGGGTGAGATTTATCTGAAATCTCAATCTTAAACAATGGGTATTCATTTCCATCTTTCCATTTGATGGTTTCTTTTGTGTTTACACAAGATTTAGTAAGAAACTCATAGTCTGAGGACATGTCCTTAAATACCACATGTCTATAATTGCTTGGGTGAATATCTTTTTTCATTTTCGTTCGCTGAAAAGGGAGTGCAAAAATAACAGTATTTTCTAAATATGCAAAGTCAATTTGAAAAATTAAACTGTAGATTGATTATGTTTGCACCTAAGCTTTGAGTATGGAAAAGAGAGATTACATTTTAAATGATGCACAAATCAGACAAAGGGTTAAAAGAATTGCTTATGAAATTCTTGAAAACAATCTGAATGAAAAGGTCGTATTGATTGGAGGTGTAGGTCAAAGAGGAGGGTTGTTGGCAGAACTGATTGCCAAGGAAGTTGATAGTTTAAAAGAGATTAAAACCAAACTTTTTTCTATTGTTACACTCATTGGGAAGGTAAAATTAAGTGTTGATACCAAGGAGCTAAAGGACCAAACAATCATCATTGTCGATGATGTATTAAATACCGGTAAGACCTTGATGGATATATTAGTGGTTGTTGCATCCAATGAACCAAAGCGTGTTGAAACTTGTTTCTTGGCTCAACGCAGCCATAGAAAATTTCCTGTTAAGGGTGATTATGTAGGAATTTCAATGGCCACTACTTTTCAGGAGCATATTTATTTTGACGCAAGCAATCCTAATAAGCTCAGTGTCTATTTAGAATAATAAACTGCAAAATTTTTTGAGTCAGTAAAGCTATTGCTTACGCTGTATTGCCTTTCTTGCTGCAGCAATAATATCATTTGCAGTCAGACCATACTTGACCAGCAACTCTTCAGGAGTGCCACTTTCGCCAAATGAATCATTAACCGCAACATATTCCATAGGCGTAGGTTTGTGTATTGCTAATACTTGTGCAATACTGTCTCCAAGTCCCCCAATTTTATTATGTTCTTCTGCACTCACCACGCAACCTGTTTTATTTACTGAATGAAGAATTGCATCTGTATCAATAGGCTTAATTGTATGGATGTTGATTAAATCAACAGAAATACCTTCTTGAGTGAGTACTTCTGCAGCCTTAACAGCTTCCCAGACGAGATGCCCGGTCGCAAAAATGCTGACATCACTTCCGTCCTGAATTTTCCATGCTTTTCCAATCTCAAATTTTTGATCTACAGGATAAAATACGGGCCATTTTGGTCTGCCAAATCGTAGGTAAACAGGACCGCGGTGTTCTAAAATGGCAAGCGTTGCAGCTTTCGTTTGATTGTAATCGCAGGGGTTGATAACAGTCATGCCGGGCAACATTTTCATCAATCCAATATCTTCCAATATCTGATGAGTTGCGCCATCTTCTCCAAGTGTTAATCCTGCATGAGAAGCACATATTTTTACATTTTTATTAGAATAAGCTATGGATTGTCTGATTTGGTCATATACCCTACCGGTAGAAAAGTTTGCAAAGGTACCCGTAAACGGAATTTTTCCTCCTGAGGCTAATCCTGCTGCCAATCCCATCATGTTTGCTTCTGCAATTCCTGTTTGGAAAAATCGTTCAGGAAATTCTTTCTGAAATGCATCCATTTTTAGTGAGCCGGTTAGGTCTGCACAAAGTGCTACTACATCTTTATTTTTTCTACCTGCTTCTAACAACCCTGCTCCAAAGCCTGAACGGGTGTCCTTCAAATCTTTTATTTCTGTGCTAATGTTCATATTGGTTTAAAATGTAAAATCTGTTACTTTTCCGGAAAGTACTGTAAATTCTTTTTGGAAAGTGTATATGGTTTTTGTTTCACTCCGCAATCTTCCGATAACAAAATAGTTGCCCGGCTGCATCACAATGACTTGATTACTTCTTCTTTCATCAATGTCTGCAACCCAAATAGTCTTGCCGCCTTCCATTCTGTATATAGCTGCTACATAATCTTTAGTTTTTGTAAGATTCAGTTTGCCGGGTTGAGGAATCTTGATTTCGGTTACTTTGTCTTGTGATATCTTAATGTTTACAAAGATTGGAGGAGTGGATAGTATTTCAATATCGTATTCACCATTTAAATACTTTTTTGAAGTATTAAAGTCTTGTGCAAAGACAGTTTTCATATCCCCTTTAATTCTTACAATTGCTTGTAGTCTATCGTAACGTGTAACACCATCTACAACTAATTTTAAAGTCCCCTGACCTGCATCCAATGCTATGATATTGTGTTTGCCTGGGATGAGCGAAATATTTTCTTTATAAACGTTTGGCATTGTGTGCACTCTGATATTATATCTGCGCATAGGATCTAAGAAAAGTGTATCAGGAACGCCATATACATTCATTGTGTGATAGTAGTTGTATAGTTCAACACCTGTTGTCGCATCATAGATTGTCATGTTTACATTGGTTTCTAACGGCTTTTTATTTCCATCTACTAAGCTAATCTGGCAACTGGTTGCATTTAATGCTTGCGAAATAACTACGCCAATAACGGTTTCGAACTCACTCATTGAATTAGCATCGTAATAATTTCCGGCACAAGAGAAAAATTTTCTAAAAACTTCCGGATCTGAGCCAACTCCAATGATAAACGGTTTTAGAAATATACCTTTATTTTGAAGCTCTTGACTGACTTCACAGGGGTTGCCGTCACATTCTTCTAATCCGTCTGTTATGAGAATAATAAGGTTTCTCACTGATTTATCACCTTGTGGGAAGTCGTTTACTGACTGTCCAAGTGAACGAGCAATAGGTGTATAGCCTCGCGGTCTAAGAGTGGAAACTTTTTTCTTAATTAATTCATGATTATATGGAGCAAAAGGTATCTCCAATTTGGTGTCATTGCAATCATTGAATTTTAAGTCTGTTTGGTGCCCATAAACGCGTAATGCAAGTTCAACATTGGGAAAAGAAGCTAAGCTGTCCACCATTTTGTATAACATTTCTTTGGCTGCGGTCATGCGATCTGTGCTGCCAAATTGTGCATTCATACTTCCGGAAGCATCAAATATGATGAGAATACGTGACTTAATGTTAGGTGTTTTGGTTTGAACCTGTCCGGATAGTTTGAAACCGGTTAACAGAATCAGACTGAAAAAGGCAATGGAAACTTTCTTGAGAATGAGTTGCATAGTTTTAATTTTAATAATCACCAAGAGTCTCGGGTAGTTGTGCCAAGGCATCTGCAAGTTGTTGGTCATTAGGCGGAATACCGTGCCATTTATGTGACCCCATCATAAAGTCCACACCGGCACCCATTTCAGTTTTCATAATAACCGCAATTGGCTTGTCCATACCTGTTTTTTCTTTAGCTTCTTTCATCTTTTGCAAGATTTGTTCCATATTGTTACCATTCATCTCCATTACCAACCAGCCAAAAGATTCAAACTTGTTGCGAAGATTGTCAAAGCCCATAATATCAACGGTTGAACCATCAATCTGTTGTTTGTTAAAATCAATTGTTGCGATAAGGTTGTCAACTTGGTTATGTGCTGCATACATGATAGCTTCCCAATTTTGACCTTCTTGTAATTCTCCATCTCCCAGATTTACATAAACAATACTTGGGTCAGCATCCAATTTTTTTTGCAATGCTACTCCGGTAGCAAAACTCAATCCTTGACCCAGTGATCCGGTTGCAACCCTAATTCCGGGAAGATGTTCCATTGTAGTCGGGTGCCCTTGAAGTCTGGAGTTTAATTTGCGGAATGTAGCAAGTTCCTCAATAGGGAAATATCCGTTTCGAGCCAACACACTGTATAAAGCCGGACTAATATGACCATTACTCAAAATGAAAATATCTTCACCATGCCCTTCAATTGTAAAATGATTGGGATTGTGGTTCATAATATGAAAATAAAGTGCAGTAAAATAATCTGCACAACCCAATGAGCCTCCGGGGTGCCCGGATTGGACTGCATGAACCATGCGTACTATGTCTCGTCTTACTTGTGAAGCAATATTTTTGAGCTTGTTGACGTCTGTTACGGCTGCTGAATACATAGGGCAAATATGGCTTATAACTTTTGTTTTTAGAAATTTATTCATGTGAGTTTTCCTCATGCTTTCCTCATTTGTTCTTTGGCTTGTTTATTGCATTTATGTGATTGCAAGAGAATTATGCTCATTTACTTTTAGCATCTCTTTTGTATTAAACCTTTGTAAATTAATATTGTTATGAAAAATCAAATGATGCCGGTTGTAAACTACTTAAAAGCTAGTGTGCTTTTAATGCTTTTGTTGTCTTGTTCTTTAGGGGTAACCTTTGGTCAGGAAAAAAGAGTGGAGTCCGATGTGAAATCTGTCAAGGTGTATTTTAAAGGTGCAGAAGTATTTAGGGTTGCAAAAACCATGCTCCCCAAGGGTTCTACATTGCTTATCTTTGAAAATGTTGCCGATGAAATAGACGCTTCGAGTATCCAATTTGCTGCTTCCAAAGGCGTTGATGTATTATCTGTTTCGCATCAGGTTGATGGAGCAAAATCTTTGACCGAGAATGGTGCCATTAAAAGAATGAAAGATTCAATTGATTTGTTAAATGATTTTGTGAAAGCAATCGAGATACAAAACAGCGTGATGACCAATGAAGAGAGTATTCTCAAATTAAATTATAACACAGGAGGCACTCAGAATGGTGTGAATAGTGTTGAACTCCAAAAGATTTTAGAGATAAATCGTAAGAGATTGACAGAAATTCAAACTGCAAAGTATGATAATGCAAAGAAAATAACAGAAGCAAAGAAACGTATTGACCAGCTTAATGTCAATATTGACAAAGAGAGAGCAGGCTTGCCAACAGGAAGAGGTGAAATTCGTGTTTTAGTGAATTCTGCTATGCCCTTAGCTGCAAATTTCGAATTCAAATATTTTACAAATGTTGCCGGTTGGGTTCCAACTTATGATATCAAAACCGAAGGTCCGTTATCAAATGTGAAGTTGATTTATAAAGCTGAAGTGGCTCAAAACACCGGAGAAATTTGGGATAATGTTAAGCTGACGCTGAGTTCTGCAAACCCGAAGATAGGAATTGATTTGCCAATTTTGAATAATGAATATATTGGATTTGAACCTAAGCCAAGAAAAGTGAGTAGTGTTTATTCTTCTGACAGGAGACTCTATATGAAAAATAGTATTACAGCCGGAGCCCCAACAATGGCTTTTGAAATGCAAGATATGGGCGGAGGGATGAATAAACCTGTGCAAGGCACTTTAGACGCTACTTTTAATGCAAATGAGGTTGTTTTTGAGTTTGAAATCCCTATGCCTTATTCAATTCCCAATGATGGACAAGGTAAAATTGTGAGTTTAAAAGAGTATGAAATGAAAATGAGATATGAATATTTTGCCATCCCTAAAGTGGATGCATCTGTTTATCTTACAGGTTTGACAAACGATTGGAAACAATTGAATATATTGCCCGGATTTGCCAATATGTTCTATGGCGATAATTTCACGGGTAAAACTTTTCTCAACCCTACTGCAAAGGATGATTCGCTTAGATTTTCATTTGGAAGAGATAAAAGAATCTTAATTGAACGTAAATTGCTCAATGATTTTAGCAAGCACAATTTCTTTGGAACAAGCAAAAAACAAACTTATACTTATGAGTTTACTCTAAATAACACTCAAAACGTTGATGTTGCAATTAGATTTATTGACCAAATTCCAATCTCTAAAGAAGAACAAATTCAAGTTGAAACCGAAGATCTTTCTGGAGGAAATATAAACCCCAATTCCGGATTTGTTGAATGGAAACTCACGCTGAAAGCAAATGAAAATAGGAAGCTGAAGTTTGTTTACAATATTGTTGCACCTAAATCAAGAGAAGTGTTTAGAAACTAAAAATTAGATGGATTGTGATAAGACCCATGCCGATTCATTGGCATGGGTCTTCTTATTAAAATAACCTTGTGCGGTTTTGGTTCCAAATCTTAATCAAAATAAAACCGGTTAATGCGCCTCCTAAGTGGGCAAAGTGAGCCACATTATCCCAATTAAAACTACTCAATCCTAAAAACAAATCTAAAAGAATGATACCCGGAATCATGTATTTCGCTTTAATAGGATAGGGGATAAAAATAAACATGAGTTCTGAATTAGGGAAAAACATGCCATAAGCAACCAAAAGACCATAAATGGCACCGCTTGCCCCAACCATTGGTGTTGCAAGCCACTGAATTAAGTTTTGACATACTGAAGGAGCAACAATTCCGGATAAAACAGTTTCTTGAAGCATTTTGTCCGGTATTACCATGCCGGCACATTCGCTTACTTGGTATGCCCAATAAGATTGCTCTAAAAATGCAGAACCTAAGCCAGACAAGAGGTACAACAATAAAAATCTTTTGGTACCAATAAATCGCTCAATCATTGACCCAAACATCAACAGCCCGAACATGTTAAAGAGTATATGCGAGAATGAACCGTGCATAAACATGTGGGTGAAGATCTGAAAAGGCTTGAAGAGGATAGACCCAAAGTACTTCATTCCTAATGCATAGGTTAGGTTGTAATGAAATACATCTTGAGATACCCAAGAACCAAGAAAAAATATAAGGTTGATTAAGAAAATATTCTTAACCGCTGGAGGCATGTTTCTAAATAAATAAAGCAATCCCATTTTCAGTGTTGTGTTATATTTTAAATTGTTTGTTCAATTCTTCTCTTGGTAAATTCACATAAACAATCCTTCCAAAAGGGCAATAGCGAGGAAAATCGCAAACAAATAATTCGGAAGCAAGCAAACTTTGTTCATGTGGATTAAGAATTTTGTTTGCAAAAATAGCTGCATTTTTTGCCATACTTCTGGCAACATTCTCTTTTTCGGTGAGTTTGTATTTTGTTCTGTTTTCTTTCACGTTTTCAAGCAGTCCTTCAATGAATTGCTGTTCATTTCCTTTGGGTAAGTCTGCAGGGAGTCCGTTTATGATAAAAGTGTTTTTGCCAAATTCCCCGATGTCAAACCCAATGCCTCTAATTTCGTCAAGCACTCCGGATAGTATTTCTGCATCGCTTGTGCTAAATTCTAAGGTTTTTGGAAAAAGTAATTGTTGTGTAACGGCATTGTGCTTCTCTATACTCTTGAGGTAGCGTTCATACCAAATTCTCTCGCGTGCCAATAATATATTAATCAAATACAATTCTCCCAATGCTTTCACAACGAGTGTGTCTTCAAATTGGAAAACAGCATCTACCACTGTCTCGGTTATGTGTGATTTGAACAAGTCCGGAGTTTGAGGTTGAATAGGAGATGGCTCGTTTTCGGGAGTCAAAGGCTGAAAAATATTCTCCCATCCTGTTACCCGCTTTTTCTGCGAATATTGTTCTGTTTGAAATGGATTGTAGCGAGGATTTATCTTTGGTTCCGGTGAATATGAAATTGGAGGAATGCTTGGAGAAGCAAAAGTTGTCTTGAGTTCAGGTATTAACATTGATGAGCCTAACGCCTTCTTGACTGCCGCATTTACTATGGAATATAAAACACGTTCGTCTTCAAACTTAATTTCAGTTTTTGAAGGTGAAACGTTTACATCAATACGGGCGGGGTCAATTTGAAGAAAAACTACATACAACGGTTGTGTGTCAACGGGAATAAGATTTTCATAAGCAGAACGTATGGCATGGTGTAAATATGCACTTTTAATAAAGCGATTGTTTACATAAAGGTACTGCTCACCTCTGATTTTTTTTGCAATTTCAGGTTTGCCAACATAGCCTGTAACCGTTACCAAATCTGTATGTTCATTCAAGTTTAAAAGGTCGCTGTGTTTCATTTTGCCTAAGGTGCTCACGATCCTACTTCTGCTGTCAGAAGCGGGCATGTCAAGTACCTCTTTTTCATTGTTAAAAAACTTGAAAGCAATTTCGGGATAAGAAAGTGCCGCACGGGAAAACTCTTCTATTATATGACGAGTTTCAACTGATGTGGATTTAAGGAAATTGCGTCTTGCAGGGATATTAAAGAACAAGTTCTTGACTGCAATGTTGGTTCCATTCGGGCTTGCAGTAAATTCATGCTTTTTGATATGCCCTCCTTCTATAACCAAATGTGTCCCTGTTTCAACATCTTTCAGTTTGGTATACATTTCAACCCTTGCAACAGAAGCGATAGAAGCCAAAGCCTCTCCTCTGAATCCAAATGTTTTGATACAATATAGGTCATCGGCTTTTCTTATTTTGGATGTAGCATGTCGTTCCCAACACATCCTTGCATCTGTGTGGCTCATTCCCGAACCGTTATCTATGACTTGAATGAGTGTCGCTCCTCCGTCTTTGATTAGCAGGGTTATGAAATCGGCTCCTGCATCAACTGCATTTTCAAGCAATTCTTTGACAACAGAGGACGGACGTTGAACTACCTCTCCGGCAGCGATTTGATTAGCAACGGTCTCCGGTAGCAGGTTGATTTTATCACTCATGGTTTCTTGTTGTGTTGGGTTCAAATTTGTCAAACAAGTCTTTGATAAAATCTGATTGAAGCATTTGCCAGGTGAGATATCCTAAAATGAGCAAAATGACTAACAGTCTGATGTTTTGATTTCGAAGTCGAATTTGGCGCTCGCTTCTGACAGTTTTTTTTGATGTAAAGGCTCCTCGAATGGAAGAGCCGGGTTTCTGTTTGCCGCCTGCTCCGTCTTCACCCATTGATTCTTTAATGGCTCTCACCCGATTGCGGAATTCTTCTTTCTTTTCATCGTAAAATCGTGGGATGTAATGAAAGGAAACTTTTTTGTGTTTTGTATTCAACCCGAACATGTGTTGCAAAGTTATACATAATAAAAAGGGTTTACACGGACTTAGGGTAATTTGTGAGTAAAATACCGTTTGGTGGCTAATATTAAAATTTTTATCAAATCAACATTTTTACTGACTTTTGCATTCGATTTGATGCATCTAAGTCATTATGAAAAAAAATCTTTTATCTAAGGGAATACTCACGCTATTGTTTTTGATAAGCGTATATCAATCTTCTGTCTCAGGAAGGAATTTGCAAACCTTGTGTAATCACTACCCCGGTGTTATTGATAAATATACTTATCCTCAAGTTCATCAAGAAGAACCTGAAAAGCTCAATGTTGTAAAAGCAGGCAAGGAGATTGCAGAATTGATAGAAAAGAAAATTCAACAAGCAAGCAGTGAAATAATAAAAGATAAAGACAAGACCGAAACAGCAAAACTCTATGTGCAAGATAGGATTGATGTGCGTGGCGATAATATGGAACATGAGTTTTTTTCTGATATTAATACAAAAAAGAAGAAGAAATATACTCAAGTTGAAATGTTTGTCTTTATATCTCTCGATGAAGATAAGTTCTCAACTGAAAGCATGGCTGATACTTTGTATGAAAAACTCATTCAAGGTAATGAAATCGCATTGGATGAATATCAATCTATGGGGTTGGCTGTTAAGGTGAAAAGAAAGAAAGGAAAGATTGAAACTTATATTATTCTGATTTTAGAAAAAGAAAATTAAGTGTAAATTATTTTTTTTAAAATAAGTGTTGATGTGCTTACGTTAAAAAAATATTAAAAAATTGCACGTATGAGAGCCATCTTCATCATTCTGTTTCTCTGTTTTACATCTCTTAATGCTTTTTCTCAGAATTCAATTTCAAGAACTGCTGACCTTCCCGTTGTTTTAAAAAAGATAGAGAAAGATAAGGTGCAAAAGTTGGAGAGGATGATTGCATTAGAATTTCACAAATTATTAAATCAATACAGAAAGGCTAATAAGTTGGATACCCTTGCATGGAGCGATATATTATGGTTGACCGCACGGAATCACAATTTTTATATGATTGCAAAGAATGATTTGACACATGATGAAGAAGCGGGTGAGCAATTTTTTACCGGTGTTGATCCGGGCGCAAGGCTGAAATACACTCAAGGAAATAAAGGTGGACTTTCGTGGTCAGGAGAGAACTGTTTGTACCGCACTGCTCAATTACCTTCAGACTTGACGAATGATGCCAAGTTGTTGGAATATGCAAAAGACTTGGCACGCAAAGGACTTGAACAGTGGCAAAGTTCTCCTCCACATAATAGAAATATGTTAGGAACGGATCATAAGATGCATGGCGCTGCCTTTAATTTTGATGAATCTTTATTGTTTGCCACGGATTTGTTTGGATATGGCACTTTTGTACCAACCGAAACACAGACTACCCCGAAAGTAGAAGGTAATGCACAGCATGTTAAACCAACTAAACAAGAAATTATACCTCAAGAAGATAAGGAAATAGTACAACCATTTAGCCCTTCCGGTGCAACCAAAGAAGTCAAAAGAGGGATTGTGGAAAAACTCCAAAAGGAAGCTGCCAAGGCTAAGGAAGTACAGGCTTTTAGTAAAGCTGCTCAGCATCATCTGAACTATTTATACAAGAATGAAGAACTTACAAGTGGGGAAGATAAACGGAAACAGGCATATTATGCAGCGACTCCGGGTAAAAGAGTTGCTAAAGCCACGTATGGAAGTTGGGCTTTTTTGAAACCTAAATTTCGTTATGTTCGAGAAGGGGTTGCCTTGGTTGAAATTGAAGAATCCGAATATGATGCTGAACAAGTTGTCAATGATTTGTGGAAGCAATTGATAATTCATATCGAAGGAGATTTGTCCGATTATGCTTTTTATGGTATTTCAGTGAAAGTAAAGCGAACTAAACAAGGAGTTAAAATCTATGCAGTTTTGGTTCTAAACCCTTAGTTTCGCAGCATATTTGCATGGCCAGAAAACTTAAAACCGTAGAATTAAACCGATTGAGCGTTGAAGAGTTTAAAGACGCTGCTAAAATTCCTTGTGTCTTAGTGTTGGACAATATCCGAAGTGCCTATAATGTGGGTTCGATTTTTAGAACCGCAGATGGGTTTCTACTCGAAAAAATCGTCTTGTGTGGAATTACACCGCAACCCCCTCATAAAGAAATTTATAAAACTGCAATTGGTGCTGAACAAAGCGTGGAATGGCGCTACACAAAGGATATTGCTTATACATTGGAAGAGTTAAAAGCACAGGGATATTTTGTTGCTGCTTTAGAACAGACCTCTGACAGTGTGTTGTTGCCCCAATGGCAATGGAAGCAAGGTACAAAATTTGCCCTTGTGTTAGGCAATGAAGTGGATGGAATTTCGGATACTGCCATGCCTTTGTGTGATGCTTTTATTGAAATACCTCAGTATGGTACTAAACATTCGTTTAATGTTGCAGTAGCAGCCGGAATATTTATCTGGGACATGATTAAAGCTATTACTAATGAAAAATAAACTGTTCTTATTACTGGTCTCCTTGACTTTTGTTTCCTCGCTCAACGCACAAGTCTATACCGAAAATGACGTGCGTGCAGAAATGAAACGGATTGATATGTTTGATGGTCAAGACAATAATAAACTCACACTCAGTACGCATATTCAAAGCAATCGAGCAGAAAAAATATTTTTTACCATTCCAAATGCTATTTTAGATTATTTGCAAACTGATTCTAAGGGAATTACATATTCTCGAAGAATTCTAAAAGGGCTGTATGATGTGCTGTCTAAGGTGAATGAAAATGACTACTATCATTTGACTTATTACGAAAAACTGATGATGATGGCTGATGACTTAGTTACAGAGGCTAAAGATGAAGTGGTTTTTAATAATCTGAAAGCGGAGGCTAAATTGGCAATTCACTTAGCTGAGTTTATCAAAAACCGCTCATTTGCACGTGATTTCTGGCTTTATGCCATCAAATTTTATCCTACAGAGGCATTGACTGAATTTATCTCAATTTACAACGAGCCTTATGCAATGGAAGTACTTGAATCTATTGCGCTTGATGCCCCAACTGTGCTAAAAGAGTATTTTGGTTCAAATCATCTGAATTATCGCGTGTTGAAAGAGACTAAAAACCAGAATGTTGTCAAGATTCTTGACATTTATAAACAGTACGGCTCATCTTCTAAAGCATATATTTTGATAAATGAAATTATTGCCGGCAGGTTGACTATTGCGCAAGCCAATGAAATTGGAAAGGACGAACAAAAATTATTTCAAAAACTGTTAGAAATCAGGAAACAATCTGATATTTATGGTAATTACAGCGTTGAAAGAGAATTGAAGGCTATTTGTATGGAAACTGTTGTGGAGATTAATCTTAGACATGAAGACTCCGATGACTACCGTTTTGCCCCTATCAACAGTAGCTCTGCTGCCGATATCTATGCTTGCTTGGTTTATACTCCTGAGGAGATTTTTACCTCTTCTTTTCTCGGAATGTATGACCGTATGATGAATAAACGGGAACAAAAATCAGGATATCTCTTTCTTAAATCTATGAATTTTAACAAATTCAGGGTGTTCTTGAGAGAATGTGCTAATTATAATAAAATTGATGATTTCTTGGCTACCATGACCAATGACGAAAAACAAACACTCTTTGTATCGCTTTGTAGTGATTTGGATAAAATGGGTGGAGATTTAGGAGCAGCAGTAGATGTGGCTGATTTCTACGGTGCGCTTGACAGAAATGATTTGAAAGCACAAATCAAAACCATAGTAGAAAGAATTATGATTGACAGGGCTTCGGTGGCAGATTTGAATGGAATGAAGTTGTACGGACTTCTCTATAAACTCATGGGTGGAACTCCGGAAACATACATCTGGCAGTTTGAATTTGATATGCCCAACATGGATAGGGTTACGCAAGATGAACTTTTTACCAATGGTAAACATATACAAGAACATTTCTTCTTTGATGATGAAGACGGAGAAACTGCATTCAATAACTTTATTGCAGGATTTGGACCTGAGTGGAAAAGGACTGATAAAGGTAATTATTTGTTAATTACTACCGGTACAACAAAGAAAATTGAGATTTATGTTATCAAACCAAAACATGAAATTGATGCCCGTGAAGAGTTGCGTAGATATTTTGATAGTCAAAGACGTTTCCCTGATTTAATTGTGCATAGAGGACATTCTTATTATATTGAAAATACCATTGCAGCGCTCACCAACCAAACTAAAATTGCAATATTGGGGTCTTGCGGAGGTTATCAAAATATTGCCCAAGCTATGGAAAATGCAATGGATGTTCAAATTGTTTCAACAAAACAAGTGGGTACTCTTTTGGTGAATAATGCATTGATTTTTGAAACCATTGAAACAATAAAAAAAGGAAAGGATATTGTTTGGAATGACCTATGGAAGCGAGTGCGTGCCAAGGTTGGAGGAAATCCGCGTTTTAACGACTATATTCCACCAAATCAAAACTTGGGAGCAAGATTTATCAAGGCTTATAACAATACAATCACCAAAGAGTATTAAAACTGCTCTAAGTCGCTGAATTTCTTTTTACCTCTTAAAAAATAATCTAATACTATGCTGCGAGGATACAAACCTTTGACAGTCTTGAGTTGGTAATGATTGTGATTTTGTTTTGTCCAATGTCTGAGACTTGTGATAAACCGAAAATGTGCTTTGGCAACTGCAAAAAAATGTGATACTTTTCCTGTAAATAGAAATTTGTATGCAGCAACATGGTCTAATACAAGTCGCATAAAGAGTGTGAAATACAGGCTCTTGCGCGGTAAGTTTTTTGCCATCATTGCCAAACCGTTATGAAAGTTAAGGTAAGTTTTTCGAGGATGTCCCATCGCTAATGTTGCGCCACCAACATGGTAGATTTGTGATTCTGCACAAACCATGATTTTGTACCCTTTGTTTTTGAGTCGCCAACATAAGTCAATTTCTTCCATGTGTGCAAAAAACTCATTGTCTAAACCTCCTACTTCTTTAAATAATGCCGCGTTGATAAACAATCCGGCTCCACTTGCCCAAAAAACTTCTTGTGTTTGTTGGTAGTGTTCTTTGATTTGTTCTACTGTGTCAAAAATTCGCCCTCTGCAAAAAGGATATGCGTATTTGTCAATGAATCCGCCTGCTGCTCCGGCATATTCATAATGACGCTTTTTTTTCCAATCAAGAATGACGGGTTGAATGGCAGCGATTTGTTTGTCGCTTTCAGCAAGTATTACTAAGGGTTTGAGCCAGTTGCTTTCTACTTCTATATCAGAATTAAGCAGTACAAAATATTCTGCTTCTACAAGCGATAAGGCTTTATTGTAGCCCCCTGTAAATCCGAAATTCTTGTGAAATTGGAGTAGTGTTATCTGTGGGTACTGTGTTTTAATAAACTCAACACTGTCGTCTTTGGATGCATTATCAGCCACCACTATCTCAAGGTTTGAATAGTCCGTTGCTAATACTGATGGTAAGAATTTTTCTAACCAATTACGTGTACTGTAGTTCAGTATGACAACGGCTACTTTGGGGTTGTTCACCATTAGTTTAGGTTGAATTGATAATCTATTTTATGCTTTTTGAATGGAATGAATAGAAAGCCGGCTCCTAAAGGTGTAACCAAAAATATGCAACAATGTGTGTTTGGATTTTTCCAAGCTTTTTTGAATTCAGCAATTTTTTCAGTAGCAATTACGCCCTTTTCAGAAAATTCTTCGAGTGTTGAAGCATAGATACTCCATGAAGTGCTCAAATCGTTTCTGTCAATAATAAGTTCGCCTATGTCTAAGAGTAGTTGTGTAGCAATAAAAATTGGAAACTCTGAGTACCCCTCGTTGCGAATGTCCTTTGAAACCTCAATGATAGAGTCCTTATACAAAGGTAAATCCTTGTTTAAAGTTTCTAAGTACAATTTCACTTCATCTGTGTGTGACATACTAAGGTGCAAATTTAGACTAAAATTCAGATCTAACTACATCTGTAGTTAAGGAACAAGTGCTTACTTTTGCCCAATGATTCAAAGAAAACAGACCCTCTACTTATTAATTGCAAGTCTATTTGCTTTCGTTTATCTTTTTACTAACCCTGCCATATCAGAAGTGGTTGGCAGAATGAAAGGCAGTGATAAAATTGAAACGCTCAAAATTAGCTACCGAACTACTGAGTTTGTCAGTGCTGACAATACCGTTCAAGTGGTTAACAGCAGCAACAGCTATTTGATTTTTACTCTTTCTATCATTGGTGTATTTGGATTAGCTGCAATTTTTCTGTTCAATAAACGTAAACTTCAATTGCGATTTGCATCCTATCTGTTTATGTTTGATTTGTTGTTGTTTTTTATGATTTATTATCATACCAATCTGGGTGTAAAAGTGTTTGAAAATTCAGAAATACATTGGCAAATAGCAGCCTTTATGCCGCTGATACTGCCTGTATTACATTTTTTAGCCCTGCGAGGCATAGTCCATGACATTAAATTACTGAAATCTGTTGATCGACTTAGGTAATCCCTACAGTGTCTTGTCCTAATATAGGGTTGCACCTAAACATGCAAAAATTAACAAAAGTGTAAAGCCATTTCAGGACTAAAAAATATCCGTAAACTAACCTCGGTTTTTAGCTTTAACCTGTAAATTTTTTTTAGGACGAGTCGAAGCCTTCAAAACTACCATTCACTACTAAATTCCTTTTTGACTGCCCATACACGCTAAGAGTCAATAGCAGCATGAAAAATGCTGCTATTGACTTTGTTGTGCATTGTATGTAAATTCTTTTTAACATGATGTCAAAGTGAATCACACAAGTAAAGAATAATCAGATAAACTTGCATGTTAATCATGCAAATTGCAGCCTTTATTAATTCTATAATCCCGACAGTCGGTTTAGTGGAGGTAGGTTTAAACTTTGCATAGCAAGTTTTTCATATTGACTTCTGCTTCGATAATTTGATGCAGGCTGTCAATTGCAACCCTTCTTTGGTTCATCGTGCTGCGTTCGCGTATTGTTACCGCATTGTCTTGAAGAGAATCATGGTCAATGGTGATACAAAATGGAGTGCCAATGGCGTCTTGTCTGCGATAGCGTTTGCCAATAGAATCCTTTTCTTCAATAAAACACGCAAAGTCTAAATGCAATTGCTTGTATATTTTTTCTGCTAGTTCGGGCAGACCGTCTTTGTTTACCAAAGGCATGATTGCTGCTTTGATAGGTGCAAGAGCAGGGGGAAGATTTAATACAATGCGGGATTCACCGTTTTCTAATGCTTCTTCTTTGTAATTTTCACAAATAGTCATTAAGAAGAGTCTGTCTAACCCTACTGAAGTTTCTACTACATAAGGGGTGTAGCTTTCATTCAATTCCGAATCGTGGTATTTTATTTTCTTACCTGAATATTCCTGATGTTTTGACAGGTCAAAGTCTGTGCGAGAGTGAATTCCTTCTAATTCTCTAAACCCAAAGGGATATTCATATTCAATATCAACGGCTGCATTAGCATAATGCGCGAGTTTGTCATGGTCGTGAAATCTGTAATGCGCTTGTTTGCCACCTAAGGCTAAATGCCATTTCATGCGCCATTCTTTCCAGTGTTGAAACCATTCTAATTCGGTTCCGGGACGAACAAAAAATTGCATTTCCATTTGCTCAAACTCTTTCATACGCATGATAAACTGGCGCGCAACTATTTCATTTCTGAATGCTTTGCCGGTTTGAGCAATTCCAAAAGGTATCTTCATGCGTGCAGTCTTTTGTACATTGAGAAAATTTACAAAAATACCTTGCGCAGTTTCCGGTCTTAAATATAAAGTGTCTTCGCCACCGTCTGTTGCAGACATTTGTGTGGAATACATAAGATTGAATTGACGAATGTCTGTCCAGTTACAAGTGCCTGAAATCGGGCATACAATATTGAGTTCTTCTATCAATGCTTTAATGCTTGCAAGATTGTTGTTTTCAAGCCCTTCTTTGAGCACTGTGCTTGCATGTGTTATCTTATCCTGATATTCTAATACCCGGTTGTTAGTTTGTCTATACATTGATTCGTCAAACGTATCGCCAAAGCGTTGGGCAGCTTTTTCTACTTCTTTGTTAATCTTTGCTTCTTGTTTCTCAATATACTCTTCAATCAGTTGGTCAGCACGGTATCTCTTTTTAGAATCTTTATTATCTAACATGGGGTCGCTAAAACCGTCCACGTGTCCGCTGGCTTTCCATACTCTTGGGTGCATAAAAATGGCTGCATCAATCCCTACAATGTTTTTGTGTAGTCGTGTCATACTCTGCCACCAAAATTCACGTATGTTCTTTTTGAGTTCTACTCCTCTGGGACCATAGTCATAAACAGCGCTAAGTCCGTCATAAATTTCGCTTGAGGGAAATACAAATCCGTATTCTTTGCAATGTGCAATAACTTGTTTGAAAAAATCTTCATTTGAAACCGCCATAAAACTCTTCTGAAAATGAGCCGACAAATGTAGTTTTTTTCAGTGCAAGAAATCTTTTTTAAAATATTTTGGATTTGTGTTTTATTAAGTGCAAATTTGCAGTCCTTTTTTGAACAGCATAAAGAAATGGCAAATATTAAGTCAGCAATAAAAAGAATCAGATCTAACGAAGCTAAGAGAGACCTCAATAAGTATCAGCACAAAACTGCTCGTACTTTCATGAAAAGACTTTACAAAACAGAAAGCAAACCTGAAGCATTAGAATTAATGCCTAAAGTTTTTGGTATGTTAGATAAGTTAGCGAAGCGAAATATTATTCATAAAAACAAAGCGGCAAACCTTAAGAGTGGATTAAGCAAGCACGTTAACAGCTTGTCTTAGTTATAAGTTAATATTTTAATGTTTTAATTGTGATTAAATCCTGTCTAAGTTCAGACGGGATTTTTTTTTGCCTTTTGTTTATGGATTGCTTGGTTGATATTGAGAAAATGTTAATCATTTCCATAAACGAAAGTCTAACTTGCGCCCACATTTTAAAAACGAAACTGTGGCAAAAGAAACCAAAGAGACCCCTTTAATGAAACAGTACTGGCAAGTCAAAGCCAAGTATCCGGGAGCTATTATCCTATTTAGGGTTGGGGATTTTTACGAAACTTTTGCAGAAGATGCAGTCAAAACTGCCCATACTTTAGGATTAGTCTTAACCAAGCGTGGCAACGGCTCTGCCTCAGAGGTAGAGCTTGCCGGTTTTCCGCATCATTCATTGGATACCTACTTACCTAAATTGGTAAGAGCCGGTTATCGTGTTGCTGTGTGCGATCAATTAGAGGACCCAAAAATGGCAAAGGGCTTGGTTAAACGTGGTGTTACCGAATTGGTGAGTCCGGGTGTTGCATATAGTGATAAAGTCTTAGATGCGAAAAAAAGTAACTATCTTGCTTCTGTCTTTAAATCTAACAAACAGATTGGTGTTGCCTTTCTGGATATTTCAACCGGAGACTTCTTTGTTACAGCCGGTTCTTTAGAGAGTATTGATAAATTGTTGGGAGGATTTGCCCCTGCAGAAATTATCATCGCTAAGAGTCAACAATATGATTTTCCGCCTGCTTGGCAAGACAGCTATATTATACAAACATTAGATGCCTGGGTGTTTCAATTGGATTATGCCGAAGATAAATTGAAAGACCATTTTAAAACAGTTTCACTCAAGGGATTTAGAATTGATGATGAAGCAGAAATGATTACGGCTGCCGGTGCTGCTTTACATTATGCAGCTGAGGCATGTTTTGACCGTTTGCAGCATATCAATTCACTGCAAAGAATCGAAACAGATGACTATGTTTGGTTAGATTCTTTTACTATACGTAACCTCGAAATTTTACAACCTATTTTTCCAGGAGGTAAAGCATTGGTTGATGTCATAGACAGAACCAATTCGCCAATGGGAGCGCGCACATTAAGGAATTGGATTGTATTGCCGCTGAAAGAGTTGAAACCCATCAATGAAAGATTGGATGTGGTTGATTTTTTTGTGCAGAATACGAGTATTAGACAGCAGATTATTGACTTGATAAAGCAATTGGGTGATATTGAAAGAATTGTGTCCCGTGTTTCTTTACTTAGAGTGAGTCCTCGAGAGCTATTACAATTGGCTTCCGGTTTGAAAATTTCAGAAGAAATCAACCGTCTTTTGAAAGATACCAGACAACAAATCTTGATTGAGTTATCCGATAGAATCAACCCTTGCAGCAGTATTGCCGATAAAATTATTACACAAATCAGTGATGACGCACCGGCTGTGGTGGCAAAGGGAGGGGTGTTTAAGAGTGGTTGTGATAGCCAACTTGATGAATTGCGGGACATTTCACAAAATGGCAAAACCAAGATTGCCGAGATTCATGCACGTGAAGTGGAATTGACCAATATTCCTTCGCTCAAGATAGGGTTTAATAATGTTTTTGGATATTATCTTGAAATTACCAAAACGCATGTGTCAAAAGTGCCTGATACTTGGATTAGAAAACAGACGCTGACAAATGCAGAAAGGTATGTTACTCCGGAACTAAAAGAACTTGAAGAGAAAATCTTGAATGCGGAGTCGCTGATTCTGCAAAGAGAGACACAGCTATATGAAGAGTTTTTACAACATATTATCAGCTTTGTAGAGCCGATTAGAGTAACAGCTTTTAATCTGGGCACTTTGGATTGCCTGAGTTCGTTTGCAGCTTTGGCGGTAAATAATCGCTATTGTAAACCGGAAATAACAAACGGGTTTGATTTGGAATTGAAAGCAGCTCGACACCCTGTGATTGAGAAGCAGTTGCCCCCCGGTGAGAGTTATATTGACAATGATATTCTTTTTGATGAAGAGCAACGCATCATCATCCTGACCGGACCAAACATGTCGGGTAAATCAGCGTTACTCAGACAGACAGCGCTCGCAGTGCTGATGGCTCAGATAGGTTGTTTCGTTGCGGCTGATGCTGCTACCATTGGTTTGGTTGATAAGATTTATACTCGTGTGGGTGCGTCCGACAATATCAGTTTGGGTGAATCTACTTTTATGGTAGAAATGCTTGAAACCGCTAGTATTCTCAATAATATCAGTAAAAACAGTTTGATTTTATTGGATGAAATAGGACGCGGAACTTCCACTTTTGACGGGGTGTCGCTTGCTTGGGCAATTGCAGAATTTATTGCCACTCACCCACAAAGCCCCAAGACTTTGTTTGCAACACATTACCACGAACTGAATGAACTTGAGAATAAATTACAGGGGGTTAAGAATTTCCATATTTCGATTAAGGAAGTGAGCGATAAGATTTTGTTCTTGCGCAAACTTTTGCAGGGCGGGAGTGAAAGTAGTTTTGGTATTCATGTAGCAAAAATGGCAGGTGTGCCTAAGGCTGTTACTGACCGAGCCGCTTTGATTTTAGAGGAGTTAGAAAAAGATCGTGCTGCTATTTCGGGTAAGGAGACACTTAAAAAAATAAAAACCCAACAAGTGCAAATGACTATGTTTGGAATCAATGATCCTCGCCTTGAAGAAATGCGCAGGATGGTTTTTGAAACAGATGTAAACTCACTCTCGCCCATTGAGGCACTGATGAAGCTCAATGAACTGAAAAAGGTATTAGAAGGAGGAAAGTAAGTGAATCTTTTTGAAATTAACTATCAAGCCATTTATGCAGATTGGCTGCTAAGTTTTGCTTTGAGCGCATTGTCAATAGCATCTAAGAACTCTTCAGTGTAAAGATAGTGTTTGCCATGTTCCACATTGTTTCCGTGAATACAAATCGCTAAATCCTTAGTCATTTTACCACTCTTCACCACTTCTATACATGTTTGTTCAAGGGTATTGCTAAAATTAATTAATTGCTGGTTGTTGTCCAATTTACCTCTGAACTCTAATCCTCTTGTCCAAGCGAAAATACTTGCAATCGGGTTAGTAGAAGTAGGTTTTCCTTGTTGATGTTGTCTGTAGTGGCGGGTAACAGTACCGTGTGCAGCTTCAGCCTCCATCGTCTTACCATCAGGGGTAATCAGGGTTGAAGTCATTAATCCCAAAGAACCGTATCCTTGTGCAACCGTATCAGATTGTACATCGCCATCATAGTTCTTACAAGCCCACACAATTTTGCCATGCGTTTTCAAAACAAAAGCAACCATGTCGTCAATCAGTCTGTGTTCGTAAGTAATTCCTTTGGCTTCAAATTTAGATTTGAATTCAGTTTGATAAATTTCTTCAAAAATGTCTTTAAACCTGCCGTCATATTTTTTCAGAATGGTGTTTTTGGTACTCAAATACAGGGGCCATCCTTTCATTAATGCTTGATTCATACATGCTCTGGCAAAACCTTTGATTGATTCATCATGGTTGTACATTGCCATTGCAACGCCATCATTTTGGAAATTATATACTTCAAAAGATTGCACTTCGCCTCCGTTTTCAGGAGTGAATGTAATTGTGAGTTTGCCAGGACCTTTGGTTACAAAGTCAGTTGCTCTGTATTGGTCGCCAAATGCGTGTCTGCCAATACAAATAGGTGATGTCCAATTTGGAACAAGGCGAGGTACATTGTCAATTACAATAGGTTCTCTGAATACAGTTCCATCTAAAATATTTCTAATGGTTCCGTTAGGAGACTTCCACATATTTTTTAGTTTAAATTCCTCAACACGTGCTTCATCAGGAGTGATGGTGGCACATTTGATACCTACATTGTACTTTTTGATGGCTTCAGCAGCCTCTACCGTAATTTTGTCATCGGTTTCATCTCTTTTTTCTATACCTAAATCATAATATTTGATATCAAGGTCTAAATATGGAAAAATCAATTTTTCCTTGATTGAGTTCCAGATGATTCTGGTCATTTCGTCTCCATCAAGTTCTACTACAGGGTTGGCTACTTTAATTTTTTGCATAATTTATATTTGTCTGTTTGAATTATAAGGGTCGCAAAAATAACCATTTTCCTATGTAATTACAAACGGGTGTAAGGATTTGTCGTGTGTGTTGATTTTCAAAAAATTAGGGTAAAAGTTGTGCAACAATTGTTAATTCTTGAAAATGCAGGGGCGTACCTTTGCAGAGTAATAAATTTAATAGAATCATGACTTTTTGTTGGCACAACAATTGTCATTAGATTGATAATCAATAATCAGCGATTTGAATTACACAGGCAGTATAAAATCAAAATTCCCAAAAGTCGGTACCACGATTTTTACGGTAATGTCAGCAATGGCAAAGGAACATGATGCACTTAATCTTTCACAAGGCTTTCCTGATTTTGACCCTCCTCCGGCTCTGATACAAGCAGTTTATCAAGCTATGCAAAAGGGTGCAAATCAATATGCCCCCATGGCAGGTCTGATGAGTTTGCGGGAACAGATAGCCAACAAAATGTTTGACCGGTATTCTGCTCAATTTGACCCCGAAAAAGAGATTACGGTTGTTCCGGGCGCTACAATCGGCATTTATGCAGCAATAGCATCTGTTATCAGGGAAAATGACGAGGTGTTAATTTTTGAACCTGCATATGATAGTTATGTACCTGCAGTGGAAGCAAACGGAGGTAAAGCGGTTTTTTCGGAGTTAAAGTTTCCAAACTATAAACCCAATTGGGATGAAGTCAAAAAGCTCATTACAGTGCGCACAAAGATGATTATTATCAATAGTCCGCATAACCCGACAGGCAGCATTTTCTCAGCTCAGGATATGATGAAGTTGGAAAAGTTGGTGAAAGACAGGGATATTGTGATTCTGAGCGATGAGGTATATGAACACATTATCTTTGATGGAGTTGAACATCAAAGTATAGCGCGTTTCCCCAACCTTGCTAAACGCAGTTTTATTGTGTATTCTTTCGGTAAGACTTATCATGCAACAGGATGGAAAATGGGATATGTGATTGCACCGGAGGAACTTACTGAAGAATTCAGAAAGATTTATCAGTACATGGCTTTTGCTTGTAATACTCCTATGCAACACGCATTTGCCGAAATAATGCAACAATCTGATTTGTATGACGAATTGGGAGTTTTGTATTGCGAAAAACGAGATTATTTTTTGCAAGGTTTGAAAAATTCTAAATTCAAGTTTAAACCTTCTTTAGGAACATATTTTCAACTGTTGGACTACAGTAAAATCAGCGAGTCAGATGAAATGGAATTTGCAGAATGGTTAGTAAAAGAAAAAAAGATTGCGGCAATTCCTGTTTCAAGTTTTTACAGAAAAAAAGACAATAATAAGGTGTTGCGCTTTTGTTTTGCAAAAAATAATGACACCCTTAACCGCGCCATAGATATTTTATGCAATCTTTAAAATTAGCTATCATTCAATCCGATATTGTTTGGGAAGATGTTGAGTCTAACTTAACCCATTTTGCTGATTTGCTTGAAACAGTCAAGGTGGATACCGATTTGATTATGTTGCCGGAAATGTTTACTACAGGGTTTAGTATGAATGTCAAAGCACTTGCAGTACATTCTGTGTCAATGGGTTTGCCTTGGATGCAGGAAAAAGCTAAAGAGCATTGCTGTGTGATTGCGGGGAGTATGATGGTAGAGGATTCAGGTAAGTTTTTCAATAGATTGTTTTATGTCTTTCCCGATGGAACACATGCTCACTATGATAAGAAACACTTATTCTCCATGGGTAATGAACAGGAGTATTTTCATGCAGGTACTGAACCTGTCATTGTAGAAGTAAAGGGTTGGCGGATTAAACCTCTTGTTTGCTATGATGTCCGTTTTCCCAGTTGGTGTCGCAATCGTGAGGATTATGATTTGTTGACTTTTCATGCAAGTTTTCCCGAACGCAGAATTCACCATTGGGATATATTGTTACAAGCAAGAGCCGTAGAAAACCTCTGTTATGTGGCTGCTGTCAATAGAGTAGGGGCGGATGCTTTTGGAATTGAACACAATGGCTCATCTCAAATTCTTGAACCCGATGGAACCATTATAAAAATGAACAAAGGCGAAGAAGTGGTCTTGTATGCTACTTTGTCAAAAAATAAACTATTGGAAACAAGACAAAAATTCCCCTTTTTACAAGATAGAGATATCTGAACGATTGCACGGTTATGGACTTATTGCAAAATAGCTTTAAAAAACGAAACCGTTGAATCTACACATCTTTTATTGTATTCGTCATTAAAGCCATGTCCTTGTCCCGGATATTGGAAGTATTTGTTTGAGAGTTTGAGAGAATCCAATTTGTGTACAAAATATTGACTTTGATACAGAGGTACAATGACATCGATATCACTATGAAAAGTAATTGTGGGGATGTAGTTGTCTTTGTTCACAAGATGATATGGGCTTAAACTAGTGTATAATGCAGAGTCCCAATAAACACCTGTATATTTTTTGAAAATTTCTTTTACGTTGCCACCTAAGAAGATATTGAAAGAGTTGTAATAAGTCCAGTCAGCAAAATGGCTCGGACCAAATATATTGCTAACGGCTTTGATATGGTTGTCTGTATTAAATTTATAAGAGTATAGTAAGCTGAGATGTGCTCCTGCGCTTGCGCCAAGCATGGCAAAGTCTTTTGATATGCCTAAGGTAACACTGTTGTCAATCAAATAATTGACTGCACTTTTCAGATCCTCAGATATTTGTGTGTGAATAATACTGCTGCCGTTTGCTAATCTGTAGTTAATATTTGCAATGGCTACTTCGGGCCACTTTTTTTGAATGGATTGAACAAAATATGCCATTTCGGATTTGTCACCGCCTATCCATGCACCACCGTGAATAATGATGATGGTTTTAGTGGAAGCAGTGTTCCTGCCTTCGGGTAAATATATGTCCATTACTTGTTTCGCATCATTGCCATAAGCCACATTCGTATATACTGTGTCAAGATTGGAAGTTTGGTTGTTGTTATTTTTACCCTTGCTCGAATCGGGAGTGCAGGCATAAATAGAAAAAGATAGGCTGATGAGTACTGCTATAATATTTCTCATATTCGATTGGTTATATTGCAAAAGTAAAGCCTTTCTGAATAATTATTGAAAAAACAAAAAGGTCGGTGTCCAACCGACCTTATAAATCAAAAGAATACGAAAAATTAAAACCCTTCTTTGACAATGTTTTCTTCATTGATACCCAATGATGCTAAATGTTGTTCTACAGCTTTCATCATTGGTGGAGGTCCACATAAATAAAAATGTTGATGGTTGTTTTCTCTGTGTTTGTTAATTATTGCTGCAGAAACAAATCCATGCTCAAACCCCGGTACGTTTTCATCTGAAAGGATATTGATGAATTTATCCCCCAACATTTTATTTAATAATGGCTTCTGAATAATATCTTTCTGTGTTTTATTGGCGAAAATCAATTTGTTGTTTCTTAATTGCCCTTTTTGTTCCAAATCTTTCAGAATTGCAATAAATGGTGTAATGCCGGCACCTCCTGCAATAAATATTCCCTCTCCTTTGTAGCGTATGTCGCCATATACATCACCAATAATGACTTCATCACCGACTTTTAAGTTGCGGAGTTCATTGGTTACCCCATTATGGTCTGTGTATGTTTTGATATTGAATTCAAGGTGATTGTCTTCGGGTAGAGATGTGAAAGTAAATGTACGCCATTCTTTCTCCCAATTGGGTTGGTTAATTGCAAAATCTGCTGCTTGACCGGGTACAAAAGTGAAGCCCGGAAGCTTTTCAAGAACAAATTTTAACACATCGTGTGTTAGTGGTTCTATTGATTTGATTTTTACTGTATGTGACATAATTTTTTATTTTGATGTTCGAATGTAGTGTAAGAATTCATTTTTGGTTGCTTCGTTTTTAAACTGCCCTAAGAAACAAGAACTGGTTGTGGAGCTGTTAGTATCATTGATTCCGCGAGATTGCACACAAAGATGATCTGCTTCAATCACCACTCCTACGTCTTCTGTTTGTAGTATTTTTTTGAGTGCATCTGCAATTTGTGTTGTCATTCGTTCTTGCAGTTGAGGACGTTTTGCATAAAACTGAACTATACGATTGATTTTTGATAGTCCTATTACCTTGTCTTTAGGGATGTATGCAACGTGTGCTTTGCCAATTATGGGAACAAAGTGATGTTCACAAGTAGAGAATAGGGTAATGTCTTTTTCAACCAACATGTTGTTGTATTCTCCTTTGTTTTCAAATAGTTTGACTGATGGCATATTGTCGGGATTGAGACCGCTAAAAAGTTCTTTGACATACATCTTGGCTACTCTTAATGGGGTGTCTTTGAGGCTGTCATCAGTAAGGTCGAGACCAAGAATTCTCATGATTTTGCCAAAGTGAAATTCAATTTGCTCAATTTTTTCGTCCTCGCTCAACTCAAATTCACGAAGGTCAATATGTTCTATTATTTCGCTTTCTGGTTGATAGGGCTTGGTTGCGTCTGTTTTTGTTGTTTCTTGCATAATTATATTTGTATTTTCTTTTGTTTTTTAGGACATAAAAAAACTTTGGATATGGTCTGATGAGCTACTTTCATTAGGATGGGACTTTATAGCTTTATCCAAAAGGTACCCAAAGTTTTTAATGAGTTTTGACTTTTTCTATTGCATGTCGTTTATAATGATTTTTCCTTTCATTACCATGTGAATGCTACAATAGTAGTCAGTAGATTTTTGGGGTACAATCTGCCAAGTATCACCATTTTGCATAGCAGGAGATTTCCAAATGCTGTCAACATCAGTAGCATCATGTGCTACAATGTCTTTATTTACAAATATAAGTGTATCACCTTTGTTAATTGTGATTTCCTGAGGTTTAAACTGCATTTCTTCGATGATGATTGTGTCGCTTGCAAAAGCAGGTGTCGCAGCCGAAACAACGGTACTGTCTGCTTGGTTGTCAGCAGTGGTTGTTCCTGTGTTGTTGCAACTGCTTAAGAAATACATACTGAATAATGAAGCTAAACCGATTTGCAATACTCTACGTATCATGATGTTAGTTATTTAGAAAATTCTTTTTGTACCATTTTGGCATGTTCAAGGTGTGCTTTTAATGCAGGTAGCACTTTGACAAGCAGGGCTTTAAGTTCAGCGTTTTGCGCTTGTGGAATTAAAACATTCTCAACAGTGCTGATGACTGCTTCGTGATATGAAACCTCATTGTCAATGTAGGCTTTGTCAAATGCAGCTCCGGTTTTTGAGTTAAGTGTTTTAGTGATTTTTTTAGAATCTGCTAACAATGATTTTGTAATATCATTAGTTTCAGGAGTTACACCAAGTTTGGTTGCTAAATCCACACACATTTTGATAACGCCATTATGGTCGTCAATCATGGTTTGGGCAAATCTTCTTACAGATTCATTTTTGGATTTTTTCAATGCAATTTTGCCGTAGTCCACATCTATTTGGTTTGCGGTTACTGCTATTGAAGCAATTTGGGGGTCTGATACTTTGGGTGCATTTTGTGCACTTCCATTCAAAGGCATTATAAATGTTGCGAAAAGCATTGTACTTGCCAACACAGAAAATTTTCTTAAATTTTTCATTTTACTAATTATTAGATTGTTTTTTTAAATTGAATCATCTTTATATCATTTGATTCACTCAATTAGAGTCGGAGTGTTTCAATTTGGTTACATGTTTTTATGGGATAAAATCATTGTTTTGTCCAAACAAGGGAGTTTAAATTTTGTTTGTTTCTCTTAATACTCTCGCAACCATGTTGTTACAATGAATATCGTGAAACTCAAATAGCTCGGATGGAGAATATGATTGTTCTATTATTGATTGCAGCATTTTCTTAGCCCTGTTTAATTTGGTTTTGACATTGCTTTCACTGAGTTCAAGTAAATGTGCAGTTTCTGCTGAACTTAAACCGTTGATTTCTCGCAGTGCAAATACCATTCGATATTCGTGTGGTACTTGACTAAGGGCGTCTTCTATTATTTTGCCTAATTCACGGTTGTGATAAATTTTAGAGGGGTCAGGGTTGGATTGTATTAACATGGGTGTGTCGTTATCGTGTACTTGAGAAGCAATTTCATGTTTATAGCTTGCTTTTTCTTTTTTCTTATAACAATTATTGAGCATGATACGGATAAGCCAAGTTTGAAAACTTGAGCGTCCTTTAAAATCTCTTAAGTGGCTATATGCCTGAATAAATGTCTCTTGAATGAGGTCTAAGGTGTCGTCATGATTGAAGTTGTAGGAACGCCCGATTTTGTATAAGTGTGCATTGTATTTTCTTACAATGAATTCATACTGTGCACCATTGCCATTAATGATATAATTGATAACCGTCTGCTCTTGAGAAGTTTCAGATTTGCGCATAATTCTTTTGTTGCATTTTCTCTATTAGAGTCGGTAATGCGACAAAAGGTTACAATACAGTTTGATTTTTTTTTAATCAGCACAAAATGTGTTTACTTAGCATTCTTAATCAACGCTTCAAGAAAGTCAGATGTGATTGGGTTCTCTGTAATAGCTTCTAATCCTTCTTTGTGTTGCAGTTGTTCTGCAAGCTCTTTCATTGATTTTATGGCATATTTGAGCAAAGCAGGACCCAAACTCACTCTGGCAACTCCAATTTTTTGCAAAGTGTTAAACGAAGGAATACCTTGCAAAGTAAGAATGTTTACAGGCAATTTAACCGCTTCAACTGTTGTTTGAATGTCTTGTAATTTTTTCATTACGATTGGATATAAGCAGTCAGCACCGGCTTCTTTATATGATAGACCTCTTTCAATGGTTTCAGCAAGGATATCTTCGGCACTGCTTTCCTTGCGATAAATATATGTGTCAGTTCTTGCATTGATAAAAAAGTGAATGTCTCTCTCTTGAGCAGTTTCGCGTATGGTCTTTATTTTGGCTGCCTGTGTCTTGTAATCCAGCAAGCGGTGTGTTTTTTTATCGGAATCTTCGATGTTTATCCCAATAACACCGGCATCTATAAGCGTGTTGATGTGTTGGGAGAGTTGCTCGTTACTGTCGGAATAGCCACTTTCAAAATCTACAGAAACAGGAATGGATACTGCGTTTGCAATTTTGGTAACTTGGGAAAGGAAATCATCAAAAGTCATTTTTTCTCCATCCAAATGACCTTGTGTAAATGCCATTGAAGCACTTGCCGTTGCAATGGCTTTATATCCGATTTCTTGTAATAATAGTGCTCCTAAAGGCTCCCAAATATTTGGCAGAATGAGCAGTTCCCCTGAATGATGTAAGTCAAAAAAGAGTTTGGCTTTTTGCTGTTGATTTGCAAAATTTTTCATGTGAATAGTTGTCAATACTGATGACAAGTGCGAACAAAAATTCAACTAAAGTTTTGGCTTCTTAAATACCGGTACGGTTGAGCAAGGTTCACCAAACATGAGAGATTGAACATGAGGCAATAGCATATTGGTTATTTCAACATAAGCGGCTTCTGAAATTTTGATTTTGCTGCAACCTTTAATTACCAATTTTGCATTGTGATAATCTTGAGAGTTAATGTGTTTGTGCAAATTCTCAAGTAAGAGTATGGTTTCTAATGTATCTAAATTCCCAAAAACAACTTTTTTGGCAATCCCGTTTAATTTACTTGCAACGAGCATATATGCCCAAGTCGGCACGATTGCATCTGCTGTGCATGTTATTGCGACATATTTGTTTGCAAATTCTTGCCAATCATTTGTTTTGATATAGTCTCTAAACTCTTTTTCTTTCAGTATTAAGCCCATGTAGAGATTTTCCCTTAAGTCAATCAATACGCGCTCTCCGGCTGGATAGTATTGCTCTAAATCCAAAGTGATAATGCCACTTGCCTGAATTTTGTTTACGATTTCCATCAGTTGTGCAAAGGTATAGAATTTCTAACCTGTGTAGTTCAAACAGTTTTGGGTGAATAGGTTTTGAAAATTAAAAACACCCTAATATTACGCCAAAGGAAGTTGTAAAACAGACTCTTTCAATTACTTTTGGCAGGTTAAAAGACTATTACTAATCAATCACAAAATGAAACAAATTGCAACCATCTATCTAAGCATAGCCACGCTCTTTATGGCATGTGGCAGACCTGCACCGCACACCGGAGAAGCAACTGAAGTGGCAAAGAAAGAATGGAAAACCCATGAAAACTCAATTTACTCCATTCAATATCCCAAAGATTGGACTTTAGATGAAACGGGGAAGATGGGGGCAGTTTTTGTGTTATTCTCTCCTGAACTTTCCGATCCTACTCAATTTAGAGTAAATATCAACTTGATAACAGAAGATCTGAGCCAACGTAATATTGGTATTGATGAATACATGCAGCTATCAGAAGACGCGCTCAAAGAGTATATTGCAGATGTTAAAATCATAGAGAATAAAAGAATTTCCAGAGATAAAGGTGTATATCATAAACTGGTTTTCTCAGCGGTAAATCAAGGTGCAAAACTGAAATGGGAGCAGCATTTTCATTTGAAAAATCAGACAGCTTATGTGTTAACACTGACAAGCGATGAAGCCAATTTTGATAAATTTAAAGACGTAGGCGAAACAGTATTGCAATCTTTTGTATTAAAGGATTGAGGAGGGAAGGGAATCTTTTTGCTTATTTTGTAGAGTACAAATCTAGTGTGATGGATGCACAATGAATTTATTGTTAAATCAAAAACTTTCAGAGAGTTATAAAAGTAAAGCTCGAATAGCGAGAGTGCTTACTGAGCAGTGGGTCTTCAATAATGCATATTGTCCCGGTTGTGGAAATCCTACTTTAATTTAATATGGAAATAATAAACCCGTGGCTGATTTTTTCTGTAAACATTGTGCAGAACAGTTTGAATTATAGAGTAAGGGACGTAGCTTTGGAAAATTAATTGCTGATGGTGCTTATTCCACTATGATTGAACAGATTACTGCAGATAATAATCCGAATTTTTTCTTTCTTACTTATTCAAGAGATTGGGTGATGAATGATTTTTTTTAATCCCAAAACAGTTTTGTACCCCCGAAATGAATATCAAAAGACCGCCCCTGCCAAAGACTGCAAGAAGAGCAGGTTGGGTTAGTTGTAATATTGATATTTCTAAAGTCTCGGAAGCGGAGAAGGTGCTCATAGTAAGAAAATCAAAAATTATCAATCGTGAAATAGTAAAAGAAACATTTAATAAAACTTTATTTCTCAGGTCATCAAGTAAAGAAGCAAAAGGCTGTATTTTGGATATATTGGCGTGTGTTGATGCAATTAAAAAGGAGACATTTACTCTTGATGAAGTATATAAATTTGAGGAAGATTTAAAGAAAAAATATCACAACAATAACTTTATTAAAGATAAAATCAGACAGCAACTTCAAGTTCTCAGAGATAAAGGAATCATTGAGTTTGTTAGTCGTTGACAATATAAAAAAATAGAATATGGAAATGTTTAAAATTGAAGTACAGGAGTTTTTATCAAGAATAATTGAAGTGGAAGCTGAAACAAAAGATGAAGCGATTTCAAAGGTGCTTCAATTGTATAGGGATGAAGAAATTGTTTTAGATTTATATGATTATGTGTTGACGGAAATTGACGAGTATATTGATTAAATTTTACATTGCATTAGCATTTTTCTACATTTATTCTGCTGTCTTATCGCTAAAATAATTATAAGACTGTGCTGGCTTTAGAGAATGTTTTGGGCAACAATTATGCAATCCCAAATCCCTTATTTTTGCCGCATCGAACTTTATCTGCAATACAGTTACTGGTGGTTAGTTGTAATTCTTATGATAACAGGAGTGGCAACTTGGTGGCTCTATCCAAAAGCGAAAGGAAATTCTAAAACAGATATTCTGTTTTGTTGGATTAAGCGAGTATGCAGATTTGGCGGGCTTTTTCTTTTGTTGTTATTGCTGCTTTCACCTGTGTTAAAGTTTTTGAGTCATGAGCAAGAAAAACCCTTGCTATTATTTTACTTGGACGATTCCCATAGTATAAAGGCAGTGGATTCGGTAGCAGCAACACAATTTCATCAGCAATGGGAGCAGTTTGCAGACCACATGCAAGGCGACTTTGATGTGCGAAAATTCTACTTTACGAGCGAAGTAAAAGATAGTTTTTCGGGATTTAATGGCAGAAAAACCCGCATGGAAGCTCCGACTGAGTACACACGGTCTGCATTTAAAAGAAAAAATACAGGGGCAATGATTGTGGCATCTGACGGTATTCTGAACGCAGGGATTAATCCTGTATATGCTCCTTTAGGTGATGATATTGCTGTGTTTACGGTGGGGTTGGGTGATTCAACACAGAAGAGAGATGTGTTGGTGAAAGAAGTGAATCACAATAGCTTGGTTTTTCTCAATAATGCTTTTACGGTTGTTGCCCATATTCAGGCTTTTGGATTTGAAGGAAAATCGGTCAAAGTAAGTCTTTTGCATGGAGGGAATGAAATACAATCATCAAATCTTACTTTCAGCTCATCTAATGATTATAAAACCATTGAATTTGTTGCTAATGCTGATAAACCGGGCTATCAGCGATATGCAGTTCAAGTGAGCGCTTTAGAAGAAGAACAAACCTTGACGAATAACCAAAAAGACTTTTTTGTTGAAGTCATAGACGGGAGAGAAAAAATTCTTTTGTTGTATCAATCGCCACATCCTGATGTGAATGCAATGGCGAGTGCATTGGCGGGTAATAAGAACTTTGAAGTCAAAACAATGTTTGCACAAGATGCGGAAGAAGCAGATTTGAAGGATGTGAGTTTGGTGATAGGCAATCAATTTCCATCGCGAAACAACAAGGATGCAAAATTGATGACGTTGATTCGTAATAAAAAAATTGCGTTTTGGGGTGTAATTGGAGGGCAAAGTCCGGTGGATCAACTATCTGTAGTATTGCCGGAACTCAGTATTGTGCGCAGGGGAAACTCTTGGAACGAAGCACAGTTAAGCATTAATTCTCATTTTAATGCTTTTTCTTTTTCTGAAAAACTATTGGAGCAACTACCGGATTGGTCTCCACTCTTTGCACCTTTTGGACAATATCGCAGTAAGTCAAATATGGAAGTGCTTGGGTATCAAGCCATCAGTAAGATTGCAACGGAATACCCCTTAATTGCTTTTACTGAAAATGACGGAGTAAAATCTGCATGGACGTTTGGAGAAGGTGTTTGGCGTTGGCGCATCAATGATTATGCGAGAAACAACAGCCCGGAATTGTTTGATGAATTATTCAATAAGATTGCTCGTTTCTTGATGATTAAAGAAGATAAACGAAGGTTTAGAGTGTATCCTATAAAGAATGAATTTGAGGAAGACGAGTCTGTGCGTTTTCAAGGGGAACTTTTTAATCAAAACTTTGAACCCATACAAGATGCTGAGATTGTGGTATCGTTGACAAATGAGGCAGGTAAAGATTTTACGTTCAGAATGAGCAATGCCGGTGCAAATGCCGGATATGATTTGGATGCAGGTAACTTTGAGGTAGGTTATTATAAATACAGTGCATCTGTAACAGGAAGGACGGAGTTTGAGAAAGTGAAAGGAGGTTTTTTAATCAAACCATTGCAAATCGAGCTTACACAATTACGTGCTGATTTTGGGCTTTTAAGAGAATGGGCAGCAAAGTCAGATGGTGCATTTTTTAATCGAGACCAATGGGATGAATTAGAAAAAGCCATCCGAAATGACCCTCGAATCAAACCGTTGATAAAAACAAAAACTAAAATTGAAGAACTGATAAAAATTGAAAATCTGCTCTTGATCATTGCCTTGCTTTTTGGTTTAGAATGGTTTATGAGAAAATGGGAAGGCGCATACTGAGCACAATTGAAGCAATTTTGGAGTCTGAAAATAATCTTGCAGGTTTTTTAATTTCATGCAAATTTGTAGCCCTATGAATTTATTTCGCAACGGAAGGGTAACAAAGGCGATGTTACTCTTTTCTTCTCTTGCATTGTCTTCAACGCTTTTTGGACAATCTGACACTTCCTCACAGCTTATTGATGACGTTATTATTCAAAGTGAAAGGATTCAAATTCCTTTTAATAAACAAAACCGCGACATTGTGATTTTGGATGCAAAAACGATTCAAACTTTGCCGGTGCAGTCACTTGATGAGATTCTGGGTTATATCTCAGGATTAGACATAAGACAACGTGGTCCTTGGGGTGGTCAAGCTGATGTGAGTGTAAACGGAGGAACATTTGACCAAACCTTGATTTTGCTCAATGGGGTTAAAGTCATTGATCCGCAGACTGGACACAACATGATGAACTTGCCAATCAGTCCTGATGCAATTGATAGAATTGAGATTATGCGAGGTTCTGCTGCAAGTGCATACGGAATTAATGCAATCAGTGGAGTAATTAATATTGTTACAAAGAAACCCAATGCAAGCAATGTATGGGTTAATGTAGGTTCCGGTTCTTCATTTGAGTCAGATACCTCTAATAGCATGCTGTATAGCGGTACTAACATAGGGGTGTCGGCAAGTTTTAATCATAAAAAAGTAAATCAATTTTTGTCTTTATATTCTCAAAATAGTTCAGGATATCGCTACAATACTGCGATGTCTAATCAGAAATTATTTTATCAAAATGAATTTGGATTGGGTGGAGAGAGTAAAATACAAATGATGGGCGGTTTTGTTTATAATGACTTTGGTGCTAATGCCTTTTATGCTGCACCGGGTGATATTGAATCGAAAGAGACTGTGCAGACAGGAATTGCTGCGGTCAAAGGAGAGTTTAAGCTAAGTCCGCATTGGAAAATGCGTCCAATGTTGAGCTATCGCTATGGGTTTGATGATTATTTATATACTCGCAAAAACCCTTCACTATATCGCAATCAACATTTTACACATGTAGTTGAAGGAGCTATTCATAATACATTGAAAAATCGTGTTGGAGTTTTTGGTATAGGAACTGAATATCGCTTGGAAACCATCAATAGCAACAGTCTTGGAAAAAGGAAAAGAGATAATGTTGGAGTATTTGTTAATTATAACTTTTCAAAAATTGAAAAACTTACTGCCAATGTTGGCGCATATCTTAACTACAGTGATTTTTTTGGATTGAAACTGTTGCCCTCTTTAGATGCAGGTTATCAACTCAATTCCCAATGGCGCATTTTTGCCAATATAGGCACAGGTACTCGTCTTCCCACCTATACTGACTGGTATTATAGGGGACCTCAGAACATTGGTAATAGCAATTTGATGCCAGAGAATGCAGTTCATTCAGAATTAGGGGTGAGATATAATAACAAAAGAAATTTCCAATCCTCAGTTATCGGTTTCTATCATGAAACAAATGATTTTATAGATTGGGTCAAAGACAGTATAGCGGCACCTTGGCAACCGGAGAATTTTCAAACAATCAGGATGCCCGGAGTAACAGTGAATGCTGACTATATTTTGTTTGTCAATGCAACAAAGAATACAGACAAGATTCAATTCGGATTGTCATATACCCGTTTAGAACCAACAATTGTAATTTTACAAGGCAATGAGAATCTGATTTCGCGTTATGCATTAGAAAACTTGACAGATCAACTTGTGATTCGTATGCAGTATAAGATGAAAGAAAAGTATTCAGTGATGGTTGCCGGAAGGTATGAACAAAGAGTACGTACTAAAGATTATGTGTTATTAGACGCCAAATTTGATGCAAGTTTTGGGAAAGTTAAAGCATATCTCAGTCTGAATAATCTACTCAATGTAACTTATATTGAAGCGGGAGCAGTGCCTTTGCCAGGCAGATGGGCTGTTGTGGGTGTGCAATGGCAATTGAATAGGTAATGCAGTGTTTTTATGGAAACAATCTGCTTTTAACCCATATCCCATCTTTTAAGTCATAGCAAATACGGTCGTGCAAGCGATTGCTTCTGCCTTGCCAAAACTCAAAATGAAATGGAATAAGTCTGAAACCTCCCCAATGGTCAGGGCGCTTTATTTCACTTGGATTTTCTTTGTTTAATTTCTCAAATATTTCTTCCAATTCAGCACGGTTTTTAAGTGTCTGACTTTGTGCTGAAGCAATGGCTCCTAATTGACTTTCGTAAGGTCGAGAATGAAAATATTCATCACTTTCAGCAGCACTCACTTGTTCAACCTTGCCTCTCACTCTGATTTGTCGAGCAATATCTAACCATAACAAGTTAATTGCTGCATAAGGATGTTGAATGAGTTCTTTGCCCTTGGATGAGTTGTAATTTGTATAAAACACAAAACCACTATCCACGCCCTTAAGCAATACTGTTCTTAGGTTAGGATGTCCGCTTTCATCAACAGTAGCTAAATTGATGGCGTTGGGTTCTAAAATATGACATGCTAAAGCATGCTGAAACCAGTTTTCAAACTGTTTAAATGGATTGCTGTCGGCATCTTTTTCGTCAAAGGGAGCCTGCATATAATTCTGTCTGAGGTTTTGAAGTGTTTCTTTGTCCAACATTCCTACAAAAGTAGTACAGAACAGCCTATTTTTGCACTTGATTTTGGAGGATGGAAAAGAATTCTAATACAACAGTTGTAGTAGGACTTTCGGGAGGTGTTGATTCCTCTGTGGCGGCATTGTTGCTCAAGGAACAGGGGTACAATGTGATTGGTATTTTTATGAGAAATTGGAACGATTCCTCTGTGTTGATTGATGATGAGTGTCCTTGGGTCGAGGACAGTAATGATGCAATGTTGGTAGCAGATAAGCTGGATATCCCTTTCCAGACTCTTGATTTGAGTGAACAATATAAAGAACGCATAGTCGATTATATGTTTGCAGAATATGAAGCAGGTAGGACTCCCAATCCTGATGTTTTATGCAACCGTGAGATTAAGTTTGATGTGTTTTTGGAAGCAGCGATAAAGTTAGGGGCGGACTATGTTGCTACCGGACATTATTGCCAAAAGCAAGAGCAAATTGTTGATGGAAAGACAGTGTATTCGCTTATTGCCGGAGCAGATGCCAATAAAGACCAGAGTTATTTTCTTAGCCAAATCTCACAAGAACAGCTTGCAAAAATTCTCTTTCCTATAGGTCATTTGCAAAAGTCCCAAGTGCGGGAACTTGCTCATCAAGCAGACTTGGTAACAGCAGAGAAGAAGGATTCGCAAGGGCTTTGTTTTATTGGAAAAGTGAGTCTGCCTGATTTCCTTCAAAGAAGATTGGCTGTCAAGAAAGGGTTGGTCGTAGAGATTTCACCCGATTCGCCAGCGTTTCAAAGACGTTTGAATGAAAAACCTTCTGATGAACATTCTGAGGAGTTTTTAGAATGGCTCTGTCAGCGTTGGCATTTTGTGAAAGAAGATGGAAAAGTTATCGGTGAGCAAAATGGCGCTCACTTTTATACAATAGGACAAAGAAGAGGACTGAATATTGGGGGGAAAGCGTTGCCATTGTTTGTATTAGCTACAGATGTAATTGAAAACGTGATTTATGTTGGACAAGGTGAGAATCATCCAGGACTTGCGGGCAAAGGGTTGTTTATGCAAGCCAAAGATGTTTCTTTTATTCGTGAGGATTTAGCTCCTGCATTGGGACAGGCTCTCGCTGTAAGGACACGTATTCGCTATAGGCAACCATTATTTGATGCTGCATTGGTTAGAAAGCCTAATGGTTATTATCTTGTATTTGACCACGAACATAATGCAGTAGCCCCGGGTCAGTTTGCTGCATTTTATCTTGAAAATGAATTAATAGGCAGTGGTGCGATTGCTCCATAGTGAGCGTGATCTGACATTTTTTTGTATGTTTGTCAACATGAAAAGACTTGCTCTGCTTTTTTGCATCTTACTTGGGATAGGCACAATTACACAAGCGCAGACAGTACCGGATTCAGTCAGATATTTTAGAATTAACAAAACACAAAGGGATACTTTACCTGATTTAAGTAACGAAATCAATATAAAGGTTAATTTGTTGCATTTGCCTTTTGGAGCAGGTGTTCCTTCTATTCATGCTGAATTCAAAAAGACAAAACACCTTTCCATAAACCTATCTATTTTTTATATATCTGTATTTGATGTATTTACTTTAACGAATTCAAGGTCTTTTGGTAGCAATGTTGTCGGACGTTATTATTTTGGAAAATTGAAACCTGTCAGTGGTTTTTATTTAGGCTTGGGAGCCTCTGCATTTATGGTCAATAGGGATGCGAATGCTACGAAGTCAAATTCAATATATCTGGGACCAAGAGCGGAGTTAGGATATAAAATCAGTCCGCAGCGCTGGGTTTTTGATTTTGGTTTAGGAACAAACTATTATTTCGAGGGTGGATTTCCTACCATGATGATAGGGGTGGGGTATAAAATTAGAAAATGATACATTAGTAAAATGAATGTTTCTAACTTTGCATTCAAAATAAGCAGCACATTGAAAAATGAAGTAAAATTGCTGCATCAATAGCAAGATATAATATGGAAATAAGAGTTCATAAAGAAAATGGTTTTGAATATGTGGAAGAAGGGGAAGGAGAAGTGTTGTTGTTATTGCATGGACTGTTTGGGGCACTTAGTAACTGGCAGCATGTGCTAGATAAATTCGCTGATAGATACAAAGTAGTTATACCCTTGATGCCAATTTTTACTATGCCACTCATGAAATTAGGTGTAAAAGGCTTGTCAGATTTTATCTATTCGTTTGTTCAATACAAGGGATATGATAAAGTAACCTTGTTGGGGAACTCTTTGGGTGGTCATGTTGGGCTTGTATTTGCGACTACACACCAAGACAAAGTCAAAGCGATGATGCTCACCGGTTCTTCAGGATTATATGAAAATGCTTTTGGCGGTTCTTACCCAAAAAGAGGCGATAGAGAGTATATTAGAAAAAAAGTAGAAGTTACTTTTTATGACCCTGCAACTACTACAGAAGAGTTGGTTGACGAGGTGTTAGCTATCACCAGCGATAGGAATATGGTGCTAAGGATTCTTACTATGGCAAAAAGTGCCATTAGACACAATATGCGTAAAGAAATTCCCTCTATCAAGGTTCCGGTTTGTTTAATCTGGGGTAAGCAAGATATTGTAACTCCGCCCCATGTAGCAGAAGAGTTTAGTCAATTGTTGCCTGACAATGAATTGCATTGGATTGATAAATGCGGTCATGCTGCCATGATGGAGCGTCCACATGAGTTTAATGAAATCTTAGACCGCTTTTTAACAAGGGTCTTACCTACAAAATAATAGTATGATTTCCTCTCAACTTCTCAATCCAAATTTATTTCCCTTACAAGCCAGTATGGGAGTGTTGGAGGCAGAGATGTTGTTTGAACAAGCCCAGGTGTTTTATCTCCCCGTTTTGTCACCTGAAAAACAAGTGTTGGGCTTGTTGTGTCTTGATCGTATGTTGGAGTTGAAGGCGGCTAATCAACATGATTTACAGGCTGTATTAGATAAACTGATTACTACAACGATACTACCTGATTCTTGTCATTATTTTGAAATTATTAATTTACTGAACCGATCGGAATCTGATGTGCTCCCTGTTGTGAATGAGCAAGGTCAGTATGTTGGTTGTGTTTCGCTGCATGAAATTATTCGCCAAGCTGCAAACCTACTTTCGGTGGAATATCCTGGAGCAATTGTAGTGGTTGAAACAGATGTTAAAAATTACAGTCTGGCAGACATAGTCAGATTGATTGAAGGCAATGATTGCAAGGTGTTGGGAATAGAGATAGTTGAAGTGCCGCGTTCGAGTAAAATTCATGTACATATCAAACTGAATACGGGTGTGCTCAGGTCTTTACTTGCAAGTTTTGAACGGTTTGGATATACTGTTTATGCACACTTTATGCGCCAAGATATTGCTGATGATACAGATGACAAATATCGTCAGTTAATGAATTACCTTGACTTGGATTGATTGCGGCTTGCCGGTACAAAAAGTGCTACTCTAAGAAAAAAACAATTGTGCTTACTACTCTTGCTTTTTGAAGATAAGGCTCTTGTGGTATAGAACTTTCTTCCTCATCATAGTAGTAATAATTGCCTGCAATGGTGATTTGTCCTTGAGAAGCAGTTTTAATCTTGCCTAATTTTGCTTTTGAATCATTGGCAAATTGCTCACCTGCGATACGCGCATTTTTGGTACTTTCAGCTATGAGTTTTGGTTTTATTGTATTGAGCTCAGGGAAAATATAATTAGCAGAAATGTTGGAGGTAAGGTCTTTGTTAATTAGGTCCATTTTGATTTGAGCAAGTTGTTCTTCTGTTTTTTTGATTTCTATGGATTTGATGTAAATATATTGCCAAACAGTATAACGGTCAATTTTTACATCGACTTGTTTTCCGTTAACCCATGATTTCTCATAGTATCTTTGACGGTCTGTAACATCCTTTTGTCCAATGGTAATCAATGAATCATGAATGCCAAACTCTTTGAGATAAGCCAACACTGCATTCTTTTTATCTTCGCTCGTTCTCAAAATTTCTTGCACATTATCTCCATTCATTGAAAAACTTACATTGATGGTGGCGGATGTAGCTTCCATATTCATTTCTGCGAGTCCTTTCACGGTTACAACGCGGTCTTTATCACTAAAAGTTTTTAGTCCTCTATAAATAAAGACTCCCAAAAGTACGAGCCCTAAAAAGAGGGATATTCCCATGAAGATTGATACTGCTCCTGATTTTCGTGCCATAGTTTATTAATTATTTTGATGAAACGTCTTTGCTTAGTTTTTATTCTGCAAGACTATTCAAAAGTAGCGAAATTTTGATTGCTTTTATTGAAACATTATTGGTTATTTTATATTAGAGGTGATGTTGAATTACTTGTCAATTTTAATATTAATGCTAATAAAAAAGCCAATTTCTCTCTAAGAGAAATTGGCTTCTACTACGAAAAATATTTAGTTATCCCTTTTTGGGTGGTTTGGCAATAGACTCTCTCATGTCAGTGTCCGCCATAATGTTTTTCATTTTATAATAATCCATTATGCCTAAATTGCCATTTCTGAAAGCTTCTGCCATAGCTTTTGGGACTTCGGCTTCTGCCTGAATAACGTTAGCACGTGCCTCCTGTGCTTTTGCTCTCATCTCTTGTTCACTTGCAACCGCCATTGCTCTTCTTTCTTCAGCTTTTGCTTGAGCAATGTTTTTATCAGCTTCTGCTTGGTCAATTTGGAGTTTAGCACCTATGTTTTCACCAATATTAATATCGGCAATGTCAATAGAAAGAATTTCAAATGCAGTACCGGCATCTAAACCTTTTGCTAATACAGTTTTAGAGATTCTATCAGGCTGCGCAAGCACTTCTTTGTGTGAGTTTGATGAACCGATTGTGGTTACAATCCCTTCACCAACACGGGCAAGTACAGTTTCTTCACCCGCACCTCCAACCAATTGGCGTATATTTGCTCGTACAGTAACTCTTGCAGTTGCAATCAACTGGATACCATCTTTTGCTACAGCCACGACCGGAGGAGTTGTAATTACTTTTGGGTTTACAGACATTTGAACTGCTTCAAACACATCTCTACCTGCAAGGTCAATAGCGGTTGCAGAATTAAAGTCTAGAGGGATATTTGCTTTGTCAGCTGAAATCAATGCATTCACTACATTGATGACATTACCGCCTGCAAGATAGTGAGCTTCTAATTGGTCGCGAGTAAGTTTAATACCGGCTTTTGTTGAATTGATTAAGGCTTTCACAATAATTGATGGTGGAACTTTTCGCCATCTCATAAAAATCAGTTGAATTAATGAGATTCTTACACCGGATAACAGTGCAGAGAACCACATTCCAATTGGTACAAAATAGAAGAATACCAAGAAGGCGATTATCATTCCGATAAAGCCGCCCATGTAAATTAGTGGGTTAAATGTGTCCATTTTATTTTAGTTAAGTTTAAATTTTGTTTACGTAAATTTTGCCTTGAGATAATTCAATGATTTGTATATCACAGCTTTGTTCTATCATTTCTCCTCGTGTGGATACTTCTGTTATAATATCTCCAAATCTGGCAGTACCCATTGGGCGTAGTGTGCTTAATGTGCGCCCTTGCATACCGATTTCAGGAATGAAACCTTCGATTTCATTTGATTTGCTTGTGATGTTTGTGTGAACAGTAACCTTTTGCCATAAATTGGTTTTTACTCCCCAAATTACCATCAGTATGAGCAGAGCAGCCATGCCGACAGTGCTCCAATTCCCGATAGTTGTACCATAAAGTTCATATACTTGCCAAATTGCAGCAATCCAACACAGTACACCAATAATGCCAATGACAAGTCCAGGAGTGATAAACAACTCCATTAAAACAAGTAATAAACCTAATCCAAGAAGAAATACTATCCAGCCCATTTTGCTTAAAATCGAGGGGTAAAATTAAAATAAAAATTGCTTTGATTTACAAATACGTTCACAATTCTTGTTTTTGGCTATTTTCGCGGCACTGACAAAACATGAGCAATAGTTTACAAGATATCAATTATAAACACGAAGAGATAGAAGCCAAGTGGCAACGTTATTGGGCTGCTAACAAAAGTTTTCGAGTAGTCAATTCTCCGACTGATTCGAAAAAATCATTTTATGTGTTGGATATGTTTCCTTATCCGAGTGGGGCTGGATTACATGTGGGACATCCTTTGGGGTATATTGCTTCTGATATAGTAGCACGGTATAAACGTCATTGTGGCTTTGCAGTTTTGCATCCGATGGGATATGATTCTTTTGGATTACCTGCGGAACAATATGCAATTCAAACAGGACAGCATCCCGCTAAGACAACCGAGGAGAATATTGCAAGATATAGAGCCCAACTTGATAAAATTGGTTTTTCGTTTGATTGGGAAAGAGAGGTAAGGACTTCTGACCCTGAGTATTATAAATGGACACAATGGATTTTTTTACAGTTGTTTAATGCTTGGTATAACCCAATAAACAATAAAGCAGAAAATGTCAAAACGCTGATTGCTCATTTTGAAAGTAACGGTACAAAAGGTATTGAATGTGATAGAGTTGAATCATTTACAGCTTCTCAATGGGGTACTTTTTCTGAACAACAACAACTTGAGATATTGATGAATTTTCGTTTGGCTTATCTCAGCGATGCATTTGTAAATTGGTGTCCTGCATTGGGTACTGTATTGGCTAATGACGAAGTCAAAGATGGTTTGTCTGAGCGCGGAGGATTTCCGGTTGAACGAAAGAAGATGAAACAATGGAGTATGCGCATTACAGCATATTCCGAGCGTTTGTTGCAGGATTTGGATGGATTAGATTGGAATGAAAATATTAAAGAGATTCAACGTAATTGGATAGGGAAGAGTGAAGGTTGTAGTATTCGTTTTTCGACAGAAGAAGGAGCACAAATTGAAGTTTTTACCACTCGTCCTGACACCCTATTTGGTGTGTCTTATCTCACGCTTGCCCCTGAACATGAGTTAATACATAAAATTGTTAGTCCGGCTCAAAAAGAAAAGGTTGATCAGTATATTGCCTATACGAAAACGCGCAGCGAACGCGAGCGTCAGTCAGATGTTAAAAAAATAACAGGAGAGTTTACAGGAGCTTACGCCATACATCCATTTAGCGGTGAAAGAATACCAATATGGGTTGGAGAATATGTGTTAGCAGGTTATGGAACCGGAGCCGTAATGGCAGTGCCGGCACATGATGAAAGGGATTTTGCTTTTGCAAAATATTTTCATTTACCTATCAAGCAAGTCATAACAACACCACAAAGCTGGGATATCTTGAAAGAACCCTGGTGTGAAAAACAAGGGCAAGCAATCAATTCCGATTTTTTGAATGGATTAGATGTCAACGAAGCTATCCAAACAATGATTGAAAACGTTGTTAAGAAAGGTCTTGGGGAAGGAAAAACGAATTATAGGTTAAGGGATGCAGCCTTTGGCAGACAGCGATATTGGGGGGAACCTATCCCTGTTTATTTTAAAGATGGAATGTCTTATCCGATAGCGGATGAGCATTTGCCTTTGATACTCCCGGAGATTGATTCTTTTTTGCCGACTGAAAACGGAGAGCCTCCATTGGGACGTGCAACCCGTTGGAATTATAATCCGCAAAGAGGAGTTGTTGCAAATGGTGAAGGTTATCCGATAGAACTCACAACTATGCCGGGATGGGCTGGAAGTTCTTGGTATTTTTTCCGGTATATGGATGCACAAAATAAGACTGAGTTTGCTAGTACAGATGCACTCTCTCGTTGGAAACAAGTGGACTTTTATGTGGGAGGAGCAGAGCATGCAACCGGACATTTGCTGTATGCAAGATTCTGGACGAAATTCCTTTTTGATATGAATTTTGTTCAGATTAAAGAGCCTTTTCAAAAAATGCTAAATCAGGGAATGATTTTGGGCGAAAGTGCATTTTGCTTTAGGGTCGAAAATGAAAAGAAATTTGTTTCTAAAAATCAAGTGGGGAACTTGAAAGTGCGTTCTGTTCGTGTTGACTTGTCAGTTGTGAATGATTTGTTAAATGAATTGGATATAGAAAGAATGAGGCAACATCCTCTCTATCAGGAGTTTAAAGATTTTGAATTTTTGTGTGAACCTAATGGGAAGTTCATTGTTGAACGTGAAGTCGAGAAAATGTCAAAATCAAAATACAATGTGGTCAACCCGGATGACATTTGTAGAGAATATGGAGCAGATACATTGCGCTTGTATGAAATGTTTTTAGGCCCGATAGAGGATGCGAAGCCTTGGAGCACTAAGGGAATTGAAGGTGTTTATAAATTTCTGAAAAAGCTTTGGCGTTTATTCTACAACGAAAATGGAAGTTTTTATTTGAGTAATGAAAAGCCGTCTGAAAAGGAGTTGAAAACACTGCATAAAACAATAAAAAAGGTTTCGGGAGATATTGAGAGTCTGTCTTTTAACACTTCAGTGAGTGCTTTTATGATTTGTGTCAATGAGTTACAAGATCTTCAATGTAATAAACGCCAAATATTAGAGCCTTTGTTAATTCTGTTATCACCTTTTGCACCACATGTTACAGAGGAACTATGGGAGCAATGCGGACATGAGGGAGGAATATCAACGTGTCAATGGCCCGAATTTAAGGAAGAATACTTGACCGAAAGCAGTATAGCGTATCCTGTCTCAATCAATGGGAAAACCAGAGTGCAAATTACCTTGCCGGCAACAGCAAATCAAGAACAAGTACAAGAGGCAGTGTTGGCAAACGAGATTGTGATAAAGTGGATGGAAGGGAAGCCGGTGCGTAAGTTTATTTTTGTTCCGGGAAAAATTGTCAATGTGGTAATCTGATTCAGGTTGGATTATTTTTTCGCTCCAAATACCTGAGTCCAATTGTTGCCTGATTTAGCCACGCCCATATCCTTAAACTTACTGTTCATAATGTTTTTGCAATGAGGTTCGCTGTGAATCCATGTTTCAACAACAGTTTCTTCATCAGGATAGTCGCGGGCAATATTTTCACCCCAAGCACTCCAATTATAATTTACTCTTTTGATTCTATCGCCTCCGTTGCTTCCATCAGAACCTTCGTGGTCAAAAAATTGGTTGTTATTCATGTCTTCAGCATGAATAGTGGCAGCTTGAGTTAATAGGTCATCCCATGTAATGGGAGAAACAGCCAGAAATTGGGTGTTTCCACATTTGCAACCATTCATGCGATAGTTATTAACTAACTCAAGTAGTTTTTTTTGAGAAGCTGTGAGGTTTGAGGTGTCGTTTATGTTTTCTATCTTACATCCATTAAAAGAAGCAATGCAATGATTCCTATTCCGATTTTCTTCATGTTCAAAATTTCAAGCCGCAATACTAACAAATTCCGATTTATTCAATCGCTGCTCATTCAATATTTTCGCCCTTTCCATTCGATTTTTGTGGGTGTCAAATAGAAAATAGCCATGATAGGAATTGCAATATATAAATACAAGTCATACAGGAGCATGTTTAACAATGATGGAGATTTTTGACCCACAAGGCGAGAGGTAGTCATGAGTTGTAAACTTTGTAAAATAAATTTAGCAAACCAAATAGCAAGCCATAGTGGAGGATTTGTAAATGCAATCCAAATCATAGCAATGTAGTAGATGGCAAGAACCAACATTAAGGATTTCCAAATAAAAGGAAGTTCCATTCCGCCTCTCATCCAGCGTTTGCGTTGGTGTAGCCAGTCATAAAAAGTGGGAATGGGGTCGCAAGACAGTACGGTTTGAGGATTGATAGGGTTGCGTATTTTATACCCTAACGCATGCACAATTTTAAAAAGTTTATAGTCTTCTGTAATGGAAAAGGGGAGATTTTCATATCCTCCGGAACGTCTGTATGCTTCTGCTGTGATAGCCATATTGTTCCCGACTGCTGTAACATTAGTTCCAATATTTGAAAAGCTATTATTTAGGCTCATAAAATATAGCCAATCTAGGGATAGTAAGTTTTGGAAAAAGCCACCACTTTCGCTCACTGTTATGCCGGATACAATTGCAGTTTTTTCATCAAAAGCTGCAAGTAGTCCTTTCATCCATGCAGGATTCATTTCAATGTCTGCATCTGTGATAAAGAAATATTTGCCTTTGGCTTGATTTGCCAAAAATGCCAATACCCTTGCTTTGCCTTTAGTTTGTTCGTATTCACTCCCGTCCAGATGGAATACCTGAATGTGGGAATGTTGTTTGGCAAAAGATTCAGCAATATTTCCTGTATTGTCTTCTGAACAATCATTGCCTATGAGTATCTCTAACTTGTCTTTTGGATAATCTAATTTTACTAATGTAGATAAGCATCTGGGAAGGTTCTTTTCTTCGTTGCGTACCGCTAAAAGCAGACTGATGAAAGGGAGATGTTCGTCAGGTTGTAAAGGTTCTTTTTGAATAGGAGTTTTTAAAAGTGCATAATAGCCAACAAGTTGCACAACAATATGAGCAATTGCAATGATGATAAAGAACCAGGTGATAAGTGTTAAAATCATGTCGCCTTTAGAGCAGGGCAAAAGTAGTGGTAATCTCTGTAGAATTAATTGACTTTGTTACTCTTCTGTAAAAGTTTGGCAAACTTGTTCCTTTGCTTGAACACATGCCTGTCTCGCATGAAGAAAAGTGACTGTAACCAAAGGATTATTAAGCAAGCGAATTGCTACCTTTGTATCCATTATGGAAGATATCATTCACAATTTAAAAATCGTGCATGAACGCATTGAAAAGACATGTAGAAGAGTAGGTAGAAATCCTGAAGAGGTGAGGTTGCTTTTAGCCACCAAAACTGTTCAACCGGATAGAATTAAGATTGCAATTGAAGCCGGAGAGCGACTGATTGGAGAAAATAAGGTGCAAGAGTTAAAAGATAAAGATGCAGCACTTGCTCCACTCAATATTGAACGACATTTTATCGGACATCTACAAACAAATAAAATCAAAGACGTAGTCAAGTATGCAAGTTGTGTTCAGTCTTTGGACAGGGTAGAAGTTGCAGAACAACTTGACAGACGCATGCAGATGTTAGGCAGAAGTATGGATGTGTTTATTCAAATTAATACTTCTAATGAGGAGAGTAAATTTGGTATTGCACCAAAAGAAGCGGTGGCATTTATAAAGCAAGTTAAGCAATTTCAAGCATTGAAAATTAAAGGGCTTATGACTATCGGACTTTTGGATGCTGATACAGAAATCATGAGACCTTGTCTAAAATTGTTGCGTCAAACAAGAGATATTGTGCTCAATGAAGGCATAGAAGGAGTTGACTCCTTGTTATTGTCTATGGGTATGTCCCATGATATCGAAATTGCAATTGAGGAAGGAAGTAATATTGTTCGTGTAGGTTCTGCTGTCTTTGGGAATAGAATTCCCGGTAAAGAAGTGTGGCATTAAAGTCTAAAGTTCGGATAGATTACCCGTGATTTGCCAAAACATCCATAGCAATAAAAGCCATCAATCCGGCACCGGTTTTAATAGCTTCTTCGTCAATGTTAAATTGCGGATTGTGGACGTTGTTTGTTATTCCCTTGCTCTCGTTGCGGATTCCTAATCTGTAAAAGCATGCAGGCACTTGGTGAGAATACCATGCAAAGTCTTCGGCAGCCATCCATATTCCTAATTCTTCTACTCTGCTTTCATCCAAATATTTGAGTGCAGAAGATTTGCATTGTCTTGTCAACTCAGGATTATTTTTCAAAAAGGGATATCCGTGTTCTATTTTCAAATCAAATTTAGCGCCCCTTGCTTCCGTTATATTTTTGACAAATGTATGAATCAATTCATGTGCCTTTGCTCTCCATTCTTCGTCCAGAGTTCTGAAAGTGCCTTCAATGTAAACTTCGTCCGGGATAACGTTGGTTGCGCCATTCGCTTGAACTTTTCCAAAAGACAATACACAAGGAATATGAGGAGGGCAAAATCTGCTCACAAGTTGTTGTAACTCTACAATCAGTGTTGCAGCAATGGTTACGGGGTCTATGCCTAAATGCGGCATTGCGCCATGTCCCCCTTTGCCTTTGATAGTTAAATATATCTCATCTGTACTTGCCATATACAACCCTTCTCTAAATCCTACGCTCCCAACATTAATCAAAGGCATAACATGTTGCCCCACAATCATATCTACCTTAGGATTGTTGAGTACCCCTTCCTTGATTAATAGGCTGGCTCCTCCGGGTAATTTTTCTTCTCCTGGCTGAAAAATCAATTTGATTTTTCCTTTGATATTTTCTTTGTTTTGATTGAGTATATAAGCTGCTCCCAACAAACATGTTGTGTGCACATCATGCCCACAGGCGTGCATAACACCGTCATTTTGAGACTTGTAAGATACATCATTTTTTTCAACAATTGGCAGTGCATCCAAGTCAGCTCTCAGCGCTATGGTCTTTCCCGGTTGAGTGCCTTCAATCATCCCAATTACTCCGGTAGTAGCCATGCGTTGGTTAGGAATTCCCCATTCGTTTAGAAAAGATTCAACGTACGAAGCCGTTGTGTGTTCTTCAAAAGAAAGTTCAGGATTTGAATGAATGTATCTTCTAATGTTTACCAAACGTTCAAACAATGATTCAGATAAGTTTTTGATATGGTCTATCATAAATAAAGCGCAATAATTAGCTTTTTTTGTTTGCTACAAAATAACGACTTTTGCCAATCCAATTACACAATGAAATTGTCAAAGTATATCATCGCTTTTTTGCTCTTAGGTACTGTTATTTTTATAGGTTGTGATGATGGTAAAGAAGTCGAATTTTACCTTATTCAGCGCACAAAAGATTATTTTAATTTTACTGATAACACCCGTTGGGTATATGATGTTGTTTCAGATTCTTCTCATCCGGTTGAGACATATACACTCCAAAACAAAATACGAAACATTAGAGCGGAAGGCAACTCAGAGATTATGGCGTATGATTTAGTAAGAGATGCTCAATACAAAATCAATGTGCGTTGTGAAGTGGGTCCAACTGAGTTTGCAGATAGAATTTCATTCTTGGTTGAAGAAGGCGCAAGCAAAACTGTTTCTGCATTTGTATGGGCACAAACCCATAGGTTCTATGCTGAAAATAATGATGAGATAAATAATATTGGAGCCGATACGCTTAATGGGAAAGCGTATCAAGATGTATGGCAGCTAAAAACAAAACGTAATGGAGATTTTAAAGAAATAAAATTTGCCAAAGGTTATGGGTTAATTTACATTGACTTTAAAGACGGACGCAAACTTTGTTTGAAAGAACTTAATAAGTAACCCAAAATTTTACTTAAACAAAAGCCCCAATCGGAATGAAGATCGGGGCTTTTTATTTTTAAGGTGTTGTTATTGATGATATTACATAGCCATATCAGAAATAAACTGCAATCTGCAGAGTCTGAGTTCTTCAATTGAAAAATCACCGTCAAATGCTTTGAGTGCTATTTCGATATTGTCTTCTTCTTGTTTTCTGAAAAAGTCAAACACCTCATCCAAGTATTCTTCATCCATGAGTTCGGAGAGGTAATACATTAAATCAAGTTTGGTTCCAGAGGCAACCATTTGTTCAAGTTCATCAATGAAATCACTAATGCTAACTCCTAAAGATCTCGCAATATCTTCAATGTCAACTTTCTTGTCAATATTTTGGATGATTGCAATTTTCTTTCTTGATTTCTCACCGGAAGTTTTTACAACAAAATCGTCTGGTCTGTCAATGTCATTTTCCTCTACATATTTTGCAATAAGTCGGATAAATTCCTCTCCATATTTTTCGGCTTTATTTCTGCCTACACCATGAACCTTTTCTAAGTCATCAATAGAGATTGGATATTTCATTGCCATATCTTCCAATGATGGATCCTGAAAGATGACATAAGGTGGCAGGTTGTTTTTCTTTGCTACCGTTTTCCTTAGGTCTTTAAGCATATTGAAAAGCACAGTGTCAGTTGAGCCTTCTACTGTTGCAGTTTCAAATGCTTCCTCATCCACACTTTCATATTCTATATCCACTGCCATGAGGAGAGAATAGGGGTTTTTAATAAACTCTCTGCCTTTGTCAGCCAGACTATAGAGTCCATATTTCTCAATATTCTTGTAGAGGAAGTTGTTGAGATAAGCTAATCTGGCTATACTTTTCCAAAATAAGTTGTCTTTTTCTTTACCAAAACCAAAGTCTTTCTCTTTATGATGTCCGTAATCTTTGATTGAGTCTGTTTTTTTGCCAATGGCAAAATTTACTAAATGATGGACGTTGTACTCACCTTTAAGCGTGGTATTCATCACTTGTAAAAAATCCACCATTTCATCCCTAACATCTTGTTTAGACTTAGGGTGGCGACAATTGTCGCACATTTCATTACAGTTTATTTCGTCAAATTCTTCTCCGAAATAATGTAATAAGAACTTGCGTCTGCATTGGCTTGATTCTGCATAAGCAGAAGTTTCATCAATTAAGAGCGTTCCAATTTCTTGCTCTGCAACAGGCTTGTCTTTAAGAAACTTTTCAAGTTTTTCTATATCGCTTGGATTGTAATACATGATACAATCACTTGAGATCCCGTCTCTACCGGAGCGGCCTGTCTCTTGATAATATCCTTCTAAGCTTTTGGGTACATCATAGTGCATCACAAAACGCACGTCCGGTTTGTCAATACCCATACCAAATGCAATCGTTGCCACAATCACATCTGCGTCTTCCATCAAAAATGCATCTTGGTTTTTTACTCTAGTTTTTGCATCCAATCCTGCATGATAGGGAAGCGCTTTTATTCCGTTAATGGCTAACATTTCAGCTATTTCTTCCACCTTTTTTCGGCTCAGGCAATATATAATTCCAGATTGCCCGTGGTGAGATTTAATATAGCTGACCATGTTCTTATATACTTTGTCTTTACTCTTCTTGGGACGTATGTCGTAAAATAAGTTTTCACGATTAAATGAAGATTTAAAGACTTGGGCATCTAACATATCAAGGTTTTTTTGGATATCATTTTGAACCTTGGGTGTTGCTGTCGCTGTGAGAGCTATAATAGGAACCGAAGAGTCAAGCTGGTGAACCATGGCTTTGATTCTTCTATATTCAGGTCTGAAATCATGTCCCCATTCAGAAATACAATGGGCTTCGTCAACCGCTACAAATGATACCTTGATTGTTCTGAGAAATTCTAAGGTTTCCTCTTTCTTCAAAGTTTCAGGAGCAACATACAATAACTTGGTGTTGCCTGAGGTAATATCTGATTTTACTGTGGTAATATCGGTTTTAGATAAAGAGGAGTTGAGGAAGTGGGCAATTTTATCGGTGCTGGAAAAGCCTCTGATAGAATCCACTTGGTTTTTCATCAAGGCAATGAGCGGAGATATAATTATGGCGGTACCGTCTTGCATCAATGCAGGCAGTTGATAACACAAACTCTTGCCTGCGCCTGTTGGCATGATTACAAAACAGTCGTTTCCATCTAATAAACATTGAATGACTTTTTCTTGTTCACCCTTAAAAGAATTGAAACCGAAGAACTGTTTCAGTGCTTCTTTGGGAGTCATTGTTTTATTTAATGTATTCATATTCAGTGATATACTCGAAAATTCGGGCTTTTTATTTGGGTGCACTAAATTAACACAAAAAAGTATTCAGAAAAGATATTTATCTTTCATTTTAATTTGCAAAGGTTTTGATAACAGAAAAAGAAATAATTACATTAGGAAAAGGTGCTCTTAGAGCGGAGATTGAAGGATTGAAGCACTTGGAAAATTCATTTCCGGATGATTTTGCACCACTTGTTCAATCAATCTTGCAGGTGAAAGGGCGTATTATTTTAACAGGCATTGGAAAAAGTGCAATCATTGCAGAAAAAATAACTGCCACTCTTAATTCCACAGGTACACCATCGATTTTTATGCATGCAGCAGAAGCAATACATGGAGATTTGGGGATGGTTCAGCAAGATGATTTAATCATAGCGTTGTCGCATAGTGGCAATACACCGGAAATTAAATATCTGGCAGGGCTTATTGTCAAAATGGGTAATCCGCTTGCTTGTATATGTGGAAATAAAGAATCGGCACTTGCAAAACTCTCTCAATGGGTGATAGCATATCATATTGAGCGAGAAGCATGTCCTTTGAATTTGGCACCTACCACAAGTACTACTTTGCAATTGGCATTGGGAGATGCATTGGCGATAGCGCTGTTGAGTAGCAGGAATTTTACTGCAACCGATTTTTCTAAATTTCACCCGGGAGGCAATTTGGGCAAAAAAATTTATTTGACATGCGGAGAAATTGCTTCTCAAAATGAAAAACCCGAAGTGCAATCTACAGATTCAATACAGCAAGTGATTGTTGAAATTTCACGCAAAAGATTAGGCGCAACGGCTGTTTTTGAACAAGATAAATTAGTGGGAATAATTACTGACGGAGATATTAGAAGAATGCTTGAAAAAAGTGTTAGTTTGCAGCATCTTGCCGCAAAGGACATTATGAGTAAAAATCCAAAAGTGTTTTCATCAAAAAGTCTTGCAGCCGAAGCGCTGGAGCTTTTAAAGCAGTTTAAAATTTCACAGTTGATCGTAGCCGATGAAGATGGAAAATATGTAGGCATGATTCATATTCACGATTTATATAAAGAAGGATTAGTTTAGTGATGAAGAAATTCAATCAGAATCATTATGCCATAATTATGGCTGGAGGTATTGGCAGCCGTTTCTGGCCCTGGAGTAAGAAGGCATATCCAAAGCAGTTTTTAGATATATTGGGTACAGGTCAAACCCTGTTACAACTCACTTATAGCAGGTTTCTCAATATAGTTCCGCAGGATAATATTTACATCATTTCAAATGAAATTTACACTCCGCTTATTCAAGAACAGCTCCCCAATATAGCAGTTGACAATATCATAAAAGAGCCGCAAGCCATGAACACCGCCCCTTGTGTGGCTTATGCTTCTTCGAAAATTCACAATTTAAATAAAAATGCAGTTTGTGTATTTGCTCCCAGTGATCATTTGATTTTAAAAGAAACAGTTTTTGTTGATACCGTCTTAAAGGGGCTTGAATTTGCAAGTAAAGAAAATTCTTTAGTTACGATTGGGATTACTCCTAACAGACCTGATACAGGGTACGGTTATATTCAATTCCTGACGCAAGGCTCAGACAATCTTGCACATAAAGTAAAAACCTTTACCGAGAAACCGGATCTTGAGTTAGCGCAGACGTTTGTTGACAGCGGAGAATTTTTATGGAACGCAGGTATTTTTATTTGGTCAACCAAGGCTATCATTGATGCTTTTGAGACACTGCAACCGGATGTGTTCATGCTATTTAAAGATGGTAGTAAGGTTTATAATACACCTGCTGAGGAAGCATACATTCGTAAAATTTATCCTCAAACAAAAAGTATTTCAATTGATTATGCCATCATGGAGAAGGCAGGCAATGTGTGTGTTATTCCGGCTGACTTGGGCTGGAGCGACTTGGGAACATGGAAATCCTTGTTTGAAGTTCGTGAAAAAACACTTGAGAATAATGTGATTCATGGGGATAAAATTTTAGCCTTAGACACAACGGGCTCTTTAGTGCTCAATCAAGAAAAAGAAAAAATAGTGGTTGTGAATGGATTGAAGGAAATGATGGTAATCAATACCCCGGATGCATTGATGATTTGTGAGCTTAACCGCGAACAAGAGGTGAAACACATTGTGAACGAGATTAAAAATAAGTACAAAGACAAATTTTCTTAATCCAATGCCTGTCTTGTTGCATAAACAATGAGTGAATTAGAAATGTAATTACTTACTTTTGCTTATATGAAAAAAGGCTTTATAGCTATTGCGTTTCTCTTACTCACTTTTTATTGTGCTAAAGCTCAGACTATTCTCACACTAAAAGATTGTATTGCACTTGCCTATAAATACAATCCACAAATACGCTCTGCTGAGTTACAAGCTCAAATTGCAAAAATTGATTGGAATAGCGCAAAATATTCTATGCTTCCTTCACTGTCAATGGGTGTGAATCATGGTTATAACTTTGGCCGTTCGATTGATCGATTTAGTAACCAATTTGTTACAAACCGTATTCTGACTGATTACTTTTCTATGAATGCAGATTGGGTGGTTTTTAATGGATTTCAAAAACAAAACAGTCTGAGAGCATCTCGTTTTAATTATCAAGCAGGAATGAAAGAGTTGGAAGCATATAAGAACCAAGTTGCATTGAATGTCGCTTCTGCTTATTTGTCTCTTTTGTTGTCAAAAGAACTTGTTAAGAGTATGGAGAGTCAAGTGAATGCTAGCAGAGAGCAGTTGGAACGAACTAAAAAGTTAGTGCTTTCCGGAGCAGCTGATAGGAGTGCTGAATTGGGATTGGAGGCTCAACTGGCAAATGAGAATTTATCCTTAGTAGAGGCTCTAAACCAAAAGGAAATGGCGCGTGTCAATTTACTTAACTTAATTCTGCTTCCACCTGCTGATAATTGGGATATAGAGGAGCCATCTGTTAATCAAACGGATTCCCCTGTTTTTGAATTAGATGCAGTCTATCAAAATGCGTTGAAAAATGTACCTGATATTCAGAGTAGTTTATTGAAAGTACAGAGTGCTGAAATGTCTGAAAAGGTAAATAGGGGAATGCAACTGCCTATGGTGTCCATCTATGCGAATATGAGTACGGTCTTTTCTCAAAATGCCCTTCAAATTACCAACATGACACCAATAGGTACACAAACAATCGGTTATGTTGATGGTACCAATCAACCGGTGTTACAGCCAACTTATAGAACTGAAACGAAGGTTGTGCCCTTTAATGAACAGCTAAATAATAACTTCGGAAGGACAGTGGGAGTGAGTTTTAGCTGGAATATTTTTAATGGAATGTATGTTCAGCACAATATTCAGAAAAGTAAACTGAATAGGGATATACAACAACAGAATTTACAGCAAACGCAAAATACGCTCAAAGCCAATATTGCCAAGTCAATTGCAGATTATAATGCCTCTATTGCAAAGAAAATTGCTGCTCAAAAGTCATTAGATGCTGCTCAATTGCAAATGGATTTTGCCGTCAAACGTTTTGAAAACGGATTAATGAATTTCTTTGATTATACAAATGCTAAAAATCAATTGCTGAAAGCAGAGATAGCTGTGTTGCAAGCCAAATATGAATGGTTGTTTAACCGAATGGTAGTGGAATTTTATAATGGTAATACAATTGAAATTAGGTAGCTTACAGCTTGTTTAGCACCTGATTGTATTCTCTTGTATTCCCTAAGATATCAATAGCACGTTTAATGTCTTTGTCAAATTTAAAAATAATAGGGTAGAGGTTCTTTTCGCCATAGTAACGTTTCGAAATCTCAATATTCAAAAGGCTAAGTACAATATCCTTGTAGCGTTCCCAATCCTTATCCTTGTTTTTGTTGATTTGAGTTTTCAAAGAAGTGATAGAGTTCTCTACATCTTGATTTAACTGTTCTTGGATAGCGGTGGATTTGATTCTTTCTACTTCTATCTCTGTTTGTGTTTGATATGTGAAACCTTTTGACAGGCAGAATTGTCTGAAATCATCATAAACAGAAGGTTTTAAGCTAAAAGATTCTATAGCAACGGAGTCCGGATTTTGTTTAAAATATTCAGTTGCAAAATCAAAAATATAACTACCGTTCCTAAGAGCAGAGAAAAACGCGCTGGATATTGGTTTTTCCTGTACAATATCCGGCTTTATTCCTGTACCTTCATATACTTTACGTTTGTTTTTAGTAAAGAAAGGTTTAGTAAGCGCAGATGAATCCTTGTGCTTGTGTTTACTGTAATCAATCTCTTGGATGCATCTGCCGGAAGGTATGTAGTATTTGGCGATTGTAACCTTGATTTGGTTTCGATAAGGCAAAGGAATTACATTTTGTACTAAGCCTTTACCGTAGGAGTTTTGTCCGATCACAATGCCTCTGTCCATGTCTTGAATTGTGCCGGCAACAATTTCAGAAGCAGAAGCCGAGTTTTCATTAATCAGAACGACAAGTGGAATAATGGTGTCAAGTGGGGTGTCGAAAGTTTTGTATTCTTGGTAGTATTCATCGGTTCTGCCACGTGTAACGACCAAGACTTGGTCTTTGTTTAAAAATAAGTTGAGAATCCTGATAGCATCAATCAATAAGCCTCCGCCATTGTTCCTTAAATCGAGAATAAGTCCTTCTAATTGTGCATTTTTCTTTAGCTCTAAGAAAGCACTTTTGACCTCTGCGGCAGAACCCTCCATAAACTGATCAAGTTTAATATAGCCATACTCTTTGGTAGCCATACCATAATAGGGGACATTGCTGAAATCCGTTTTTTGCCTTTCGAGGTTAAATTCAAGCAAGTCAGTGCCACGCATTATTTTTATTTTTAATATGCTTCCTACCGCACCTTCGAATGCTTCATAGGTTTCAGAAACAGATTTGTTTGAAAAATCTCTTTGGTTAATTTCCATTATGATGTCACCTAATCTTACGCCCAACAAATCTGCGGATGACCCCGATTTTATAGCAGTAATCACTATACGGTTTTGCATGAGTGCGACTTCTATTCCGGGTGTACCAAAATCGCCTTTTCTTTTAATAAGCGCATCTTCAACCTCCGATTCTGTATAGTAATTAGTGTAAGGGTCAAGGGAGGCAAGCATTGCGTCAATACCGGTTTTCATCAGTTCGCCAGGATTTACTTCTTCAACATAATTCAAGTGTACTTCTTTGTATGCAGACGCAAAAATTTCAAGGTTTTTTGTTACTTCAAAAAAGCCGGAATCTTTGATAGCAGAAAGTCCAATTATCAGCATCACGCCCAATGCAGAGAATCTTTTCCATTTCTTATTAAAGAATTTTGATAACATGCGCACAAATGTAGCAGATTGAACAAAGAAACGCAGTACTTACTCTTTGGTTTTCTTTAAAAATCTACTTACTAAATTGATAGATACCAAAGTCAGAGCCACAATAAACCCTATCCAGATACCGGAGGCACCCATGTCAAACTTAAAAGCAATTAAAATGCCTAATGGCATACCCAACAGCCAATAAGAGCCGCCTATAAGCAAAGTAGGTACTTTGACATCACGAATTCCGCGCAGCGCACCGGCAGCCACTACTTGTGTAGCATCAGGAATCTGAAATAATGCAGCAAGAACCAGTAACCAAGAAGCGATTTGTACTACATCGGGACTGTTATTAAAAAATAAAGGCAGTTGATTGCGAAATACAATAAGCGCAATGGCGAATATGGAGCCTGTTAATACTGTGATCACCAACGTTGATTTTCCGATAACCCTGATTTTGTGTGTGTTCTCTTGACCGTAAGCATTACTAATTCTAATTGAACACGCTTGAGACAGTCCGACAGTTCCCATGTATATAAAAGAAGCAATACTCAATGAGATTTGATGTGCTGCCTGAGATTGTGCGTCAATCGTGCCCACAAGAATTCCTGAAATAGCAAATGCACTCGCTTCTAAAACAATTTGCAACGCAATGGGAATTCCTAAATGTAACAGTTGCTTTATAGCGTCCATAGAGACATACCACTGACGCTTGATGACCTGGATGTATCTTTTGAATAATCTTGAGTTGAAAATATCTATGAGAATGGCTGCTAACATTAAAAACCTTGTGATTAAAGTTCCCCAGCCTGCACCCATAAGTTCTAATCTAGGGAAACCCCAGTTGCCAAATATCAGCAACCAATTAATGAAAATATTTATTGGGATTCCTGCCAATGAAATTGCCATTGCAACCTTTGTGAATTCTAAGCCATCCGCGAATTGTTTGCAAGCAATGAATAATATCATAGGTATCATTGAGAGTGCCATTATTTTTAAAAATGGTTGTGCAAGTTGTGCTACTTCAGGGTCTTGATTTAGATGATAGACTACATTGCTACTCATGTATAACCCAACACTGATGAGAATTGAAGCAATGATACTTATCACCATACCATTAAAAAAGTAGTGAGATACTTTGGGTGAATCATATTGTCCTTTTGACATTGATACCATTTGAGAGATAGCAATAGTAAGACCGATACCAAACACAAAAGGAATGTTGATAATACTAAAGACCAAAGAAGAAGCTGCTAATTGTTTGTAGTGCACAGCTCCTACCATTGCCGCATCAATGATGTGCAGTGCCATTTGAACGACTTCGCCTAAGATAATTGGAATGGCAAGTAAGGTAGTTCGTTTGACTTCTTCTATTGCACTCATTTAATTACATGTTCGATGGCTTCACCTATTTGTAAAAAAAAGTTGAGCACAAATTTAGGGTTATATAAAATAGTTATTGTAACGCCAAACAATGCACCTGATATATGTGCATCATGAGCAATGCCATCTCTTTTGTTTTGCATTTTCGCTTCATACCAAAGATAAATAATTCCAAAAATAAAAGCAGGCACAGGAATAACAAGCATTACACCAAGAAGTTTAAGAGGTTTCATTAAGATAAAGCTGAATAGTACCGCTGAAACCGCTCCCGATGCTCCCACTGCACTGTATGCAGGCGTATCTTTATATTCTTTAAATGCAGGCAGGGCAGAAACAATCAATGCCCCAAAGTACAAAAGCAGATAAAATGGTGTTGCAAGACCGTCAAAATAATCATAAAATACGTCTTCAACAGCAGTTCCGAAGGACCACAAAACGAACATATTGATAAACAAATGTCCGTAATCTGCATGCACAAACCCATGAGTCAACATTCTGTACAACTCTTTATGATGTTTGACTTGAAAAGGGTTGTATTTAAGTTTGTCAAATAATTCTCTGTTTGACAATGCTGCCAAAGACACCAAAACAGAAAGAGCTATGAGAATATAAGTTACCACTATTAATGCAGTTGTTGCGATAATTCTGCAAACGCACTCACTGCATTTGCGTTTTCATAAATAATTTTATAGACTGTTTCCATCATTGGCATTTCTGCACCAACACGCTTATTGAGCATATAAATTTGTTTTGCAGAATAATATCCCTCTGCTACCATTTTCATCTCCATTTGTGCTGAGGAGACAGAATATCCTCTGCCAAGCATACTCCCAAAAGTGCGATTACGACTCAGTTGGCTATATGCAGTTACTAACAAATCTCCCAAATATGCACTTTCATTTACCCTTAGAGAATCAATACCCAATTTTTGCAAAAAAGTTTCAATCTCGCGAATTGCATACGAAATCAAAACTGCTTTGTAATTGTCGCCATAGCCTAATCCGTTGGCAATTCCTGCAGCAATTGCATATATGTTTTTCAAAACGGCAGCATGCTCAATTCCAACAATGTCATCCGAAGCGGTACAATTGATATATCTACAGCGAAACAAAGGCAATAAGAATTCTGCTAATGCAATATTTTCAGAAGCAATCGTGAGATAGGATAGTCTTTCTCGTGCAACTTCTTCTGCATGACAAGGTCCACTGATACAAGCAATATCTTTGTGTGGTATATGTAAATGTGTGTGGATATAATCAGACACAATCTGAGTTGTTTCCGGTATCAAACCTTTGACTGCAGAAACTAAAATTTTCCCCTTAAATGCATCCCTTGTGATGCTGTTAATTGCTGTATGAACAAAAGCGGATGGGGTGGCTATAATAATGATTTCTGAGGAATTAACGCAAGCGGCAAGGTCATTGGTAGCGTTAACCCTCTTTTTGTCAAAGAAAACACTGCTGAGGTAGTTAGGATTATGACCGTATTGATAAAATGAATCCACATAGTCCTTGCTTCTCATCCACCAATGAATTTGGTTGATAAGAGGGCTTTCTGCCAAGATTTTAACAATGGCTGTAGCCCAACTTCCGGAGCCAATCACCGCAATGTTATGAGACATAGCGTTATTTTAGTTTTCTTTTAACTTCTTCTTCAGTGAAGACTTCAATATTGTCGCCAATTTGAAGATCATTAAATTTTTCTATGTGTAAACCACATTCATATCCTTTGGTAACTTCCTTCACATCATCCTTAAAGCGTTTGAGTGAGGCTAACCTTCCTGTATGAATAACTACACCATCTCTGATTATTCTGACATCAGAATTACGTGTGATTTTTCCATCGAGTACCATACATCCTGCAATAGTGCCGACTTTAGAAATATTAAACACTTCTCTTACCTCAACATCGCCAATCACTTTTTCAACTAATTCAGGAGATAACATACCTTCCATCGCAGACTTAATCTCTTCTATGGCTTTGTAGATAACAGAGTAGTGACGGATGTCAATTTGTTCAGATTCAGCAAGTTTTTTAGCACCTTGGGCGGGTCTCACTTGGAAACCTATAATAATCGCATCGGAAGCAGATGCCAGCAATACATCTGATTCTGTAATTTGACCTACACCTTTATGGATAATACTGATTTGAATTTCATCAGTAGAAAGTTTGAGTAATGAATCAGAGAGAGCCTCCACAGAACCATCCACATCACCTTTTACAATTAAATTCAGTTCCTTGAAGTTGCCCACTGCCAATCTTCTGCCAATTTCATCCAACGTAATATGTTTTGTAGAACGTATTCCTTGCTCTCTGAGAAGTTGAAAACGTTTATTTGCTAATTCTTTTGCTGAGGCTTCATCAGGGAATACTTGAAAAGGATCTCCGGCAGTAGGTGCACCGCTGAATCCAAGTACACTCACAGGTGCAGAAGGTCCTGCTTGTTCAATGCGTTGGAATCTTTCATTGAATAGGGCTTTAATCTTTCCATACCAAGCACCGGCTACCATGTGATCTCCAACTCTCAATGTTCCACTTTGAACTAATAGATTGGCAACGATTCCACGCCCTTTATCCATCTTTGCTTCAATTACAGTACCATTAGCAGCTTTGTTTGGATTGGTTTTCAGTTCTAGTAATTCTGCTTCTAACAATATTTTCTCAAGCAGTTTATCTACGTTTTTACCAAATTTTGCTGCAATTTCTTGACATTGATATTTGCCTCCCCATTCTTCAACCAAGATATTCATTTGCGAGAGTTCTTCGCGGATCTTATCCGGGTTGGCAGCGGGTTTATCAATTTTGTTAATAGCAAAAATCATAGGAACACCGGCAGCTTGTGCGTGACTGATTGCTTCTCGTGTTTGAGGCATTATGCTATCGTCTGCCGCAATTACAATAACTGCAATGTCAGTCAATTTAGCACCCCTCGCACGCATGGCTGTGAAGGCTTCGTGTCCGGGTGTGTCCAAGAATGTAATCCGTTGTTTATTTTCTAAAACGACTTCATAAGCACCAATATGTTGGGTAATTCCGCCAGCTTCTCCTGCAATCACGTTTGCAGAACGGATATAGTCAAGTAATGAGGTTTTACCATGGTCAACGTGTCCCATTACTGTAACAATAGGAGCACGAGGTAGTAAGTCTTCAGGACGATCTTTTTCTGTTTCTATATTGATCTGTGCATCCGCATCAACAAAATCTACTTCATAACCAAATTCGTCTGCAACTATGGTAATGGTTTCTGCGTCTAGGCGTTGATTTATAGAAACCATTAAACCTAAGCTAAAGCATGAGGTAATAATATCATTAACTCCAACATTCATAAGCGTTGCAAGTTCATTAGCAGAAATGAACTCAGTAACTTTTAGTACTTTTTCATCGCGTTCAAGTTGCTCCATATTTTTGAGCCTCTCTTCTGCATTGAATTCACGCCTTTGTCTTTTAAATTTAGATTTACTTGTTTTTCCTCTCCCTGATGTGTCAATCCTAGATAATGTTTGTTTAAGCCTGTCTTGAATTTCTTTTTCTGTAATTTCTTTTGGCTTTTCAAATTTCTTTTTGTTATTAAACTGAGTTTTGCTTTTTAGGGCATCTTCAATTTTTACTTTTTCAACTACTTTTCTAACTCTCTTCTTTTTGTCAAATGGTTGTTCTTTATCTTCTTTTGCCTTGTGATGAGGCTTCTTAGTAATAACAGGCTCAGTTTTGAGCTCAATTTTGCCTTTGACACTTAAACCCTTTAGTTTTTCGTATTGTGTTTTGATTAACTCAACTTCTTCGACTTCATTTTGTTGTTCAACATTTTGATTATCCAAATCTTTAGATTCAACAATTTCTTGGGTAGGAGTCTCTTTTGTTTTAGGAGGGGTGGCTTCTTTGTCCTCTTTAGTTTTCTTTTTAGATTGTTTAGAGGGTTTTGTTTTCTCGCTGATTTCATCAAGATTGATTTTACCTACTACTTTGGGTCCTTTTAATACTGAAGTGTTCTCTTGTTCTTTTGTCGGAGTTGTGTCTTTAATAGGTTCTTCAATAACCGGTTTTTCTTCAATTGTTTTATGAGTTTCTTGATTTTCGTTCAGGAGTTTGTTTTTAATAATAACTTGTTCTTCTTCATCCTCTTTTTCGTCTTCCTGTTGTACTGGTTTATTGCCGGGTTTAATTGAAATCTCAGTAGTAGGGGTTTCTTTTATTTTGTGTTGTTGTACACTCAATTTAAGAGACTTGGATTCATCTCTTGCAGCTTTGTCAGATTTGAATTCAGAAAGTAAATAGTCATACATTTCTGCTGATATTTTAGCAGTAGGTTTTGATTCAATATCAAACCCTTTATTTATCAATTTCTCAATCAATGTTTGAAAACTAACATTGAGTTCTGTTGCTACTTTATTTATTCTGTATGTTTTATCTGACATTTTGTTTTTGTTAAGTTGCCTTCTTGATTTTGAGACCTGTTTATTCAAAGGAAGAAGGCAGAACCTTTGAATACTCAGGGTTGTTGGTTGTTTACATCATTTGATTATTCAAATTCTGAAGCTAATATTTTTTTCACCTCAATAATTGTTTCTTCTTCGAGGTCAGTTCTTTTAATTAAATCATCAGTATCGGTATCTAACACAGATTTAGCGCTGTCTAAACCAATTGCCTTGAACTCGTTAATAATCCATTCGTCAATTTCATCAAGGAATTCATCAAGGTCAACATCCACTTCTTCACTCGAACCGGCTTCTCTGTAAATTTCTATTTCAAATCCGGTAAGTTTACCGGCAAGTTTGATATTGAATCCTCCTTTGCCAATTGCTAAACTTACTTGGTCGGAAGGCATGGTTACAATGGCTTTGTTTCCATCTAACTTAATATTAGAAATCTTTGCAGGGCTTAAAGAACGTTGGATAAAGAGTGTAGTGTTTGTTGTATAGTTTATCACGTCAATGTTTTCATTTCTTAATTCTCTCACAATGCCGTGAATTCTGGCACCTTTCATACCTACGCACGCACCCACAGGGTCTATTCTTTCATCATAGCTCTCTACGGCAACTTTTGCCCTTTCTCCCGGCTCTCTCACAACTTTTTTAATTGTAATTAAACCGTCAAGAATTTCAGGAACTTCTAATTCAAATAATCTTTCAAGGAAAACTGGAGAGGTACGAGATAGCACAATCTTGGGAGTTCCGTCATCAAAACGAACATCGGTAACAACCGCACGTGTAACTTCTCCTTTTTTGAAGAAGTCAGATGGAATCATTTCTGCTCTTGGTAAAATCAGTTCATTACCTTCATCATCAAGCAACATCATTTCTTTTTTCCAGATTTGATATACCTCTCCTGATACGATTTCGCCTATTCTGTTTTGGTATTTTTTGTAGATTTCACCTTTTTCCAATTCAAGAATTCTAGACATTAAAGTTTGGCGAGCAGCCAAAATTGCCCTTCTTCCAAAGTGTTCTATTGAAAGGATTTCAGAGGCTTCTTCACCAATTTCGTAGTCATCTTCAAGTTTTTTGGCTTCGGTAATACCAATTTGAAGATTTGAGTCTTCAACTTCGCAATCATCTACGATAAGGCGGTTTCTGTAAATTTCAAAATCACCTTTTTCAGTATTGATGATGATATCAAAGTTGTCGTCTGACCCGTATTTTTTTCTTAATACATTGCGAAAAACATCTTCGAGAACTCTCATCATGGTTACTCTATCAATGTTTTTGAATTCCTTGAATTCTGAAAAGGAATCTACTAGTCCTGCAATTGTTGACATGGTTTTTATTATTTAAATGACAAAATTATTTTACTTTCTTTTATTTGATTGAATGGTATTGTTCTCACCTCTCCTTCCTTGTCGCTGCGTCCTTTCACTTTTGACTTAATCAGGGTTGTTACTTCTATTTCGTCTTGGTTAACAGATTTGAGTCTTGCACTGAATTTGGTATTGTCGTTAAGCTCAAGTTGAAGTTCTCTTCCAATGTGCTTCTGATATTGCCTTGGTAATGCAATCGGTTCTTCCGCACCGGGGGAAGTGATGCTAAAACTGAATTTTTCTCTTTCTGCATCCATTTCCGGGTATTGTTCTATACTCTGCAGGAGTTTTCTGCTTATGTCTCCGCATTGGGCTATACTGAAACCGTCATCTCCATCTATGATAAAAACATAAGAACCTTTGTTTTCTTGGTGCGATTGTCCCACTAAGAAAAGGTCAGGATAGGCTTTGAGTATCCTTTCTAAGTTTTCGTTCAAAAATGTCTTAATATTCATTCTCGCAATTTGCCAAATAAAAAGGGGACATCTGTCCCCTCTTTCAAGTGCGCTGCAAATATAGGATTAAATTATTTCCTATGAAAATGAATTTTGATTTATTTGAATTGACGAGCCCGCCAAAGTGTATTGCCCTAAAATAGGGTTACACCGGATAGTGTAAAAATGGGAAAAAAGTGTAAAGCCATTTCAGGACTAACAATACCCGTAAACATACATCAGGTTTTCATCTTTATCCTGTAAATTTTTTTCAGGACTATACAGACTTTGCGACAGTTACCGAGACTTTTAATTCTGAAGGTAGCGACTTTATCCTTGACAAAAAAATAAAGACTACTTGGCACAAGACCATTACACTTAAACGCAAGACTTCTTTTAAAAATCATTACGTCCAGACAGTTTACCAGCGACTTTTCTTAGGCTTTTATCAATAAGACACTGACAAACAATGTTTAATAGCCTTGGACAGTTTTCTCAATTGCTTAGAGACCGATTGCAGTAAAATTAAATGGGGCGACAACGGAAAATCACTAAAGGCTACACCGACAATTTATTTAATCAACGAAAGAGAAATAATAGTTTGTAAAATTCAATGCGAGCATAAAAACGACTTTTGGACAACATTCAAACACGACTTGACGACAACATTTGGTAACGGGACTTATCGCACTATTGACACAGGTTGTGGCGGACCTATAAACTTCAAAAAAACGACCAATGACAAGTAAATTGGACAATAACAGACAGATAAGAACTGGCTACCAATATTGGTAACCGTTGCACAACTCTCTAAAAAAATAACATCATAAACGGCTTCATTAGAAGTGTTTTAAGCACACTTGATCTTTTAACTATGCTTTTTAAGTTGGTTTTTTTGGTGCCGGTTGTGTTGGCGTGGCAACAAAACAAAATGGACAAAAAGGAAGCGAAGGCATACCACACACACTTATAGCTCAATGGATGAAATAGTGGTAGGTTGAAGATATTAATTCCTAACAAGATCTATTTAGTCGCCCTTTAACATCTACAAAATAGGGTGGTAGAGTATTTGTTTCACTTACAACTTTCCGGAGCCGGTTTTGAAAGCACTTTTGTTTGTTTTGTTCGGTAATTATTCAATAGTCTCAAGAGTATAAGCAATAATCCGGGTTGCTTCCATTACTTGTTCTTTGGAAATGATCAACGGAGGAGCAAATCTGATTGTATGGTCATGAGTTTGTTTTGCAAGCAAGCCGTTGTCTTTTAGAGCCAAGCATACATTCTTAGCAGTTTTCCCATTAAAAGGGATAATGTCAATTGCATTCAGTAGTCCTTTGCCTCGAATAGCACTCACTTTTGAACTTGGTAACTTTCTCAACTCTGCTCTGAAAATTTCACCCATTTGCATTGCGTTTTCTGCCAATTTTTCTTCTACAATTACTTTTAAAGATTCTATTGCAACAACACAAGCCAATGGATTTCCGCCAAAGGTTGAACCATGTTCACCTGGTTTAAGAGTAAGCATTATTTCGTCATTACACAACACTGCGGAAACGGGCATCATGCCTCCAGAAAGCGCTTTGCCTAATACCACAATATCAGGTTTGATATCTTCATGATCGCAACAAAGCATCTTGCCGGTTCTGCCCATCCCTGTTTGCACTTCATCTGCTATAAAAAGAACTCCATATTTTTTACATAACGCTGCTGCATTGCTCAAATACCCATGGTCAGGCACAATAACACCTGCTTCACCTTGTATTGGCTCTACCATAAATCCGGCAATGTTTGCTTCTTTTAGTTTTTGTTCTAATGCCGATAAATCATTGTAGGGTATTAAATCAAAATTAGGCACAAAAGGACCAAAATCTTTGTAACTACTTGGGTCAGTGCTTGTACTTACAGCGGCAATTGAACGTCCCCAAAAGTTCCCTTTTGCAAAAATAATTCTTGCTTGATTTTGAGGGATTCCTTTAACTAAATATGCCCATTTGCGGCAAAGTTTTACCGCTGTCTCACATGCCTCTACACCACTGTTCATGGGTAGCACACGGTCGTAGCCTAAGAGATTGGTAATGTATTCTTCAAATAAACCGAGTTTGTCATTATAGAATGCTCGCGAGGTTAGGGTTAATCTTGCTGCTTGTTCTTGCATCGCCTTTACAATCCGCGGATGGCAGTGTCCTTGGTTGAGTGCGCTATAAGCACTTAGGCAGTCAATATATTTCTTGCCGTATACATCTTCAACGTAAATTCCAAATCCTTTGCTGAGTACTGCCGGTATCGGTTCATAGTTAAATGCACCATATTGTTTTTCTAAGTCAATGTAATATTGAGAACTCTTGTTTTCCATAGTGCTTGCAAAGTTATAGTATTGTAAGCTAATTTGTCCCGACTGTATATGTTGTATTATTCCGAAAAAGTTGACAGGATAAAACAATATTTTTTATTGGACTTTAAGTTTGTACTATCTTTGAAACGGTGAAAGACCTAAAGACAAAATTTCTCTTATTTCTTTTGTTCTTTTCAGTGTTTGTTGATGCTCAACAAGCGGGAATTGGTGTGGGAGAATGGCGAGTTCATCTACCGTATAACCGTTGTCATTACATAGCCGAAAATAAAGATAAAATCTTTGCTGCAGCCGAAAATGGATTCTTTGCTTATGGAAAGACAGATGGTAGCTTGGACAAACTCTCAACCATTAATGGATTTGCAGATGGTGAAGTGAATGTGTTGGGTTATGATCCTGAAACAGATAAGTTGTGGATTTGTTATTCCAATGCAAAAATTGATGTGTTGAGAAGAAATAAAATTACTCCGTTGGATGATGTGTATCGAAGTACAATAGCCGGAGATAAAAGCATTCATCATTTGCTTTTTTCTAATAGAAAGGTTTATATGTCAACCAGTATTGGAATTTTAGTGTTCAATCAAGATAAGATGGAAGTTAGCGAAAATTATTTGAATCTTGGTAAAGACCTTGTCAATTCTACTTTGCCAGTATATGGGACTGCAATTTTAGGAGATACTCTTTTTGCAGTTACCGGTAATAGTATCATGTTTGGTAAAATTGCACCCGGAGTTAATCTTGCCGATAATAGCAATTGGACTGTTATGGATACCTCCATTGGCAGTCGCCATATTGCTGCATTTAATGGGCTGTTATATGTGGAGAAAGACAGTCTGTTGCAAGTGTGGAATGGAAGTTCTTGGAATGTACTTTATGACAAAAGTATGGGGGCAGTGAATTCAATCAAAGTACACAACAATAGATTAGTGCTTACACTTGAACATTTGATAGATGTGATTCATGCAGATAATAGCTCACACAAGATGCAGAAAAATGCCACTGTAATGGGATTAGTGGATATGCAAGACAATTATTGGTATGTAACAAAAGGTTATGGTTTGATTAGGGTGAATAAGGATAGTTCAGAAACATTTTTTACTCCTAATGGACCCAACTCTCTGACTTCGTTTAGAATGTTGAACTATAACCAATCGTTTTGGGTAACCTCCGGTTCTTATTCTTTGGAATATACTCATACATACAACACCAACGGCTACAATATATTCAAAGAGAATCGTTGGACACAGAATCCCTATCGCGATAATGTCATCTTTAATGGGTTGCACGATTTTACATGTTTGACCAAGCATCCGAGCGAAAATAGAATGTTTGTTGGAACACAAGGGAAAGGGGTTATTGAGTTTGAAGGAGATGTTCCGGTTAGGGTTTACAATAGTAAAAACAGTACACTTGAGTACTTTACTTGGGATGGCGGAGGTTCAAAGGTGGATAGTTTTTATTATACTTCGGGTGTTAGTTATGATAAACAGGGCAATTTATGGGTGAGTAATTTTGATGTAGATAGTGCCTTGAGTGTCTATACAGCAGATAAGGTTTGGCTAGCATTTAAACTTCCTACTCGATATGTTGGAGAAGTGATGATAGATAACAATGGATATAAGTGGATTATTACCCCACGCCCGAATTTGTCAGGTAATGGGATTTGTGTCTTTGATGACAATGGAACTCCGTTGAATAAAGATGATGACAGGGGAGTGTTGTTTAATACACAGAATGTTGGTCTCCCAACGAATATGGTGCGTTGTCTTGCGCTTATGCCCAATAATGAGATTTGGGTAGGTACGGATGCAGGTCTGGTTGTTTTTAGAAATCCACAAAATGCGTTTTCAGGTAGTGCTAAAGCAGATAGAATTATCATTGAACAAGGAGGAGTTGGAGGGTATTTATTGGGTTCGGAAATTGTTTATCATATTGTTGTGGATGGAGCGGAGAGACGTTGGGTAGGCACAAATAAAGGAGCATGGTTAATTGACCGAAATGGAATGGATATTCTTCAGCATTTTGACATGCAAAATAGCCCTTTACCTTCTGACAACGTATTGAGTATAGGAGTGGACGAAAATACCGGAGAAGTGTTTTTTAATACAGACAAAGGTCTTTTCTCAATGAAAGGAAATGCCACCAAACCACAGACTGAAATGAGCAGTTTGAAAATATTTCCTAATCCTGTCCGCAGTGATTTTGATGGCGATGTTGCAATAGAAGGGTTGGCATTGGATTCTAGGGTTAAAATTACAGATATTAATGGCAATATTATTTTTGAAACGGTGAGCAATGGCGGTCGTGCTACTTGGAACTGTAGAACCTTTTCGGGAGTCAGACCTGCAACCGGGGTTTACCTTGTATTTGCTATTGATGGTAATGGTGAACAAAAAACAATGGGGAAGATTCTGTTTGTTAAATAAGGTGTTGTCATGTTAGCAAAAACAGAAGGGTTTATTCTACATAACGTGAAGTACGGAGATGCTTCCGTAATCTGTAAAATCTTTACACGTGATTTTGGCTTACAGAGTTTTATCTTTCAAGGAATTGCGTCCGGAAAGGGGAAAAAAGTTACACGTGCGCACTTGACTCCATTAAATTTGTTGGAAATAGATTTCTACCATCATCCGGTTAAAAACTTAAAACGTGCTAAAGAAGTAGTATGTAATCCAATTTTGCATAACCTGCATACAGTTCCGGCAAAACGTGCGCTCGGGGGCTTTATCCAAGAGGTGTTGAACAGATGTATTGCTGAGGAGGAAATCAATGCTGCATTATATGACCTTGTAAAAGAAACAATCTTGTTGATAGAGAACGAAGAGAAAGTGCCTGAATGGCTGCCACATTTGTTTATTATTCGTTTGTGTCGTATGCTTGGACATGGTATTTATGCTGATGATTATGCTCAAGGAAAGGTTTTTAGTATTGCAGAAGGGGGGTTTACAGCCTTGTTACATGCAAAACAATGCTTACACCCCGATATGTCCCATCAATTTGCTATGTTGTTGCGAGATAAACAAGCCTCTTTGACGTTCAGAAAAGAATTGCTTCAAAGCTTGATACAATTTTTGCAATACCATGTTATAGGCTCTAAACCCATTCAATCCATAGAAATCTTTTCGATGGTGATGGCTAGGTAGGAATTCGCCATATTTAAATCCACCAAAATCAATACTTAATAAACTTTCTATCCTAATTGAATTGGGCAAGTTATAAATTTGCGCAATGAAAAAGGCGATTTTGCTCATTCTTGATGGATGGGGCATTGGCAAAGGAGACAAGACAGATGCAATAGCAACAGCTCAGACTCCATTTACGGATAATTTATACCATAAATTTCCTCATGCACGTTTAACAACTTATGGTAATGCTGTTGGTTTGCCCGAAGGGCAAATGGGTAATTCAGAGGTTGGACACATGAATATTGGTGCAGGTAGGGTGGTGTGGCAAATGTTAGAAAGGATTAACAGGGCTTTTCATCATGGTGATGCAGAAAAAAATACTGAATTGAATCTGCTTTTTGATTACTGTAATCAACACCAAAAACCTTTGCACTTAATGGGTTTGGTAAGCGATGGAGGTGTACATTCATCTTTAGAACATTTAATTGCGTTAATTGAATTAGCACATAAGAAGCAAGTAAAGAAAATCTATATCCATGCTTTTACAGATGGCAGAGATACTGATCCTAAGAGTAGTGTTGGTTTCTTACAACTTCTCACAAAATCAGTTGGACATACGAATGCAAAATTAGCCACAGTCATTGGCAGATATTATGCAATGGATAGAGATAAACGATGGGAAAGGGTAAAAATGGCTTATGATTTATTACTAAATTCTCAAGGAACATATACCCAAGATGTAAATGAAGCGATTTATGCTCAGTATAATGCTGGTGTAACAGATGAGTTTTTGAAACCCATTGTAGTTTGTGATGCTGACAATACTCCCGTAGCCAATATAAAGGAAGATGATGCAATTTTGTTTTTTAATTTCCGAACAGATAGAGGACGACAGTTAACGAAAGTGCTTACACAAGAAGATTTGAGTGAATTTGGTATGCACAAACTGAATCTTCAATTTGCAACACTCACTGAGTATGAAAAAGATTTTAAGAATGTTGCAGTTATTTTTGAAAATCAAGATATACCCAATACACTTGGTGAATACTTGTCTAATCTTGGTAAGAAGCAGATTAGAGCTGCCGAAACTGAAAAATATCCCCATGTAACTTTCTTTTTTAGCGGTGGTAGAGAAGAAGTTTTTCCTAATGAGAAAAGAATTTTAATAAACTCACCCAAAGTTGCTACTTATGATTTGCAACCACAAATGAGTGCTCCTGAACTCAAACAAGCAGTCATAGCAGAAATTAAGAAAGCAGAAACCGATTTCTTCTGTGTCAATTTTGCAAATCCTGATATGGTTGGACATACCGGTGTGTTTTCTGCAATAGTCAAGGCAGTTGAAACGGTGGATGCTTGTATATCAGAAATTGTTACAGAAGCATTGGAACACGGATACACCTTGCTCATTACTGCCGATCATGGGAATGCCGATAATGCTGTCAATGCAGACGGGACACCCAATACCGCACATTCAATGAACCCCGTACCTGTGTGGATAGTTTCAGACCCGGTTATAAAAGAGTCAATGCACGATGGGGTTTTGGCAGATATTGCACCCACCATCCTGAAAATAATGCAAATACCTCAACCTGAAGAAATGTCCGGTAATGCGTTATTTTAATTCTTTCTTTTTCGTGTTTTTACTATTGATATCATGCTCTCATCAGCAGGATACAGGGCAGGTTCACCCTCAGTATTTTAGTTTAACGGAGTTTTTTAATCAAGAGATTGCACGCTTGGATTCACAAAGTCTTTATTTGTACAGAACAGTTCGTATTGGCAGCAAGGTTAGTGAAACAATTGACTCAACTCCGGAATGGAAAGAGGAGTTTTCGTTATTTCAAGACTGTGATATTAATAAACCTGAATTGGTGTCAGATTACTCGGTCGATTCGGTAATACAAGGTAATGAGAGACATTATTTGTATGAAAATATTTCAGCTACGAATAGAGTGAGCAACATTCATGTCTATTGGAAAAATAATTCACTGCCGGAATTGATTGAAATAACTGTTAAAGAGAAAAACTATTTCAAAGATGAAGAGTTTGTTTATAGTTATCAACCTTCATTAGCAATTGGTGTGATGGGAACACGCAAAAATCTCACTTCAGAAGAAAATGAATTTGAAATCTTAAGCGAAATCAGAAAAAAGTAGGTATAAAACCTGTATATAAGTTCAAACTGAATACCTTTATAATCTGAACCAATTAGCCCAATTTTGTAATCGTATATGAACCAATATGAAGATTTTTTACGGTATGTGTATCAAACAGGCGTTTTTAAAGGAGATCGCACAGGTACAGGTACTAAAAGTGTGTTTGGAGGACAGTTGCGTTTTGACTTAAATGCCGGTTTTCCTCTGGTTACTACTAAGAAAGTACACCTAAAGTCTATCATCTATGAATTATTGTGGTTTCTAAGAGGTGAAACCAATATTGCTTATTTAAAGGAGAACGGAGTAAGTATTTGGGATGAATGGGCAGATGCTGAAGGTAATCTTGGTCCGGTATATGGAAAACAATGGAGGAGTTGGGAATGTCCTGATGGAAACGTGATAGATCAAATCTCAGAACTCATTCAAGGGCTTAAAAATAACCCGGACAGCAGACGACATATTGTTACAGCTTGGAATCCGGCAGACTTGCCTAAGATGGCTCTCTCTCCTTGTCATTGTCTATTTCAGTTTTATGTTGCAGATGGTAAATTAAGTTGTCAATTATATCAACGCAGTGCAGATTTGTTTTTGGGTGTGCCCTTTAACATTGCCTCCTATGCATTACTCACAATGATGGTTGCTCAAGTTACAAACCTTAAGTTAGGAGAATATGTACACACGTTTGGTGATGCACATATCTACTCCAACCATTTTACGCAAGTAGAGACTCAATTATCCAGAAGTCCATTTCCGTACCCAACCATGAAAATTAATCCGTTAGTGAAAGACATATTTGACTTTAAATTTGAAGATTTTACTTTAGAGAATTATCAAAGTCATCCTGCTATCAAGGCTCCGGTTGCCGTTTAACTTATAATTTTGGAAAATGACATATAACAATATTTTATTAGATACAGAAGAAGGGATACTCACCATCACAATTAATCGTGAGGATAAAATGAATGCCCTCAATATTCAACTATTACAGGAAATTAAGTATGCAGTAACTGCTGCCCAAGTTGATTCAACAATAAAAGGAATAATTCTTATAGGAATCGGTTCCAAGGCTTTTGCAGCTGGTGCTGATATAGCAGAATTTGCAAATTTCACTGTTCAACAAGGTACAGAAATGAGTAAAGCAGGACATGAAGTCCTATTTGCAATTGAGCGTAGTGCCAAACCTGTTATTGCTGCTGTGAATGGCTTTGCATTGGGAGGAGGATGTGAATTGACGCTCGCATGTCATTTAAGATATGCTTCTGAAAATGCTAAATTTGGACAACCTGAAATCAATCTTGGTGTGCCTCCAGGATATGGAGGTACACAACGCTTGGCTCAAATTGTTGGAAAGGGCAGGGCATTGGAGATTTTACTCACCACAAACCCAATTGATGCTCAAAAAGCATTACACATTGGTTTGGTTAATGAAGTATTTTCATCTGAGAGTCTGATTGCAGAAACACGTTCAAGAATGAAAAAAATTATCTCAAAATCACCCAATGCAATAAGACAAGTAATTGAGTGTGTAAATGCTCATTATTTAAACCAACACAATGGATTTGAAAAAGAAATTCAAGAATTTGGAGCTGCTTTTGGCACAGGTGATTTTAAAGAAGGTACAAGTGCATTCTTAGAAAAACGTAAAGCGAGTTTTTAGTAAGAAGCTTCTTAATTGTATGGATACAAAAAATGGCTTGAAATATTCTCAAGCCTTTTTTATTAATAGATAATCAATACAAATGATTATCCACCGAAATCGTCAAATGATACATTCTCTTTAGGTACTCCAAAGTCTTCTGTCATTTTAACAACGGCAGCATTCATCATTGGAGGTCCACAGAAATAAAACTCAATATCTTCCGGAGCTTTATGTTTACTTAAATAATTGTCTATGAGAGCTTGGTGTACAAATCCGGTAAATCCGTCCCCTTCTCTGTCATCTACGTCTTTCATTACTTTCCAATTATCTTCAGGAAGAGGTTCTGAAAGAACAAGATAAAATCTAAAGTTTGGAAATTCTTTTTCGATTGCTTTGAAGTCATCTATATAGAAAAGCTCTCTTTTTGAACGACCACCATACCAGAAAGAGACCTTTCTGTCAGTCTGTTTTAATGTATGGAAAAGATGGAAAAGGTGAGAACGTAAAGGAGCCATTCCTGCACCACCACCAACATAAATCATTTCTGCTTTGGTATCTTTGATAAAGAATTCACCATAAGGACCAGAGATGGTAACTTTATCACCCGGCTTTTTACTGAACACATAAGAAGAGCAAATACCGGGGTTTACATCCATCCATCCATTTTTTGCTCTATCCCATGGTGGTGTTGCAATACGAATGTTCAGCATTACAATATTGCCTTCAGCGGGGTGATTAGCCATAGAATAAGCTCTAAAAATAGGTTCATCATTTTTCATCTTCAAATCCCATAGTTTAAATTTATCCCATTCTGATTGGAATTCGTTAGCGGGTTTGCCCATTCTTGGGTGAGATGTAATATCAATATCTTTATAATTAACATCACAAACAGGAACATCCACCTGTACATATCCCCCTGCTTTAAAATTAAGTGTTTCTCCTTCAGGTAATTTAACAACAAATTCTTTTATAAAAGAAGCAACGTTGTAATTTGATACAACTTCACATTCCCATTTTTTGATTCCAAATACCTCATCAGCAACTTTTATCTTTAAATCGTTCTTGACTTTTACTTGACAAGAAAGTCTCCAATGTTCTTTTTGCGCTTTGCGTTTAATATGTCCGGTTTCAGTAGGAAGTATAGAGCCTCCACCTTCAAATACTTGACACTTACATTCAGCACAAGTACCCTTTCCACCGCATGCAGAAGGCAAGAAAATTCCTGCACTTGATAATGTAGTGAGTAAGCTGCCTCCGGCTGGTACGCTCACAACTTTTTCATCATTAATGGTTATTTTAACATCGCCTTGCTGTACCATTTTCTTGGCTGCAATTATGATCAGGACAACCAAGAAGACAAGTATAATTAGGAATACAATTACACTAACAACAACAAGTGTCATATTTATGCTTAGTAGATTCATTTTCTTAAATTGTAAAACCGATAAAACTTAAAAACCCGAAAGCCATTAACCCGATAATAATAAAAGTGATTCCCACACCACGTAGAGGTCCTGGCACATTTGAATATTTGATTTTTTCTCTTAAAGCAGCTAAAGAAGTAATTGCTAAAAACCAACCAGTTCCTGAACCTAAACCATAAGCAGTTGCTTCGGCTAAGTTATATGGACGACCAACCATGAATAAAGAACCGGCTAATATTGCACAGTTTACTGCAAGTAGTGGAAGGAAAATTCCCAATGTGTTGTAAAGTGAAGGGTAGTATTTTTCTACAATCATTTCCAATAATTGAATAAATGCTGCTATAATAGAAATGTAGGTTAACAGTCCTAAGAAACTCAGGTCAATGTTTGCAAGTGCAGGAATACCTGTCCAAGCTAACGCACCTTCCGCTAAAAAATAATGATAAAATATCCAGTTGAGAGGTATGGTTACTGTTAATGCAATTATTACAGCAATACCTAATGAGAATGCTGCTTTAACTTCTTTTGAGATAGCAATAAATGTACACATCCCGAGGAAGTATGCGAAAATCATGTTATCTACGAAAACAGATTTTACGAATATTGAAATTATGCTTTCCATTTTATTTACTGTTTAATTTTATTCTTCTCTATAACCGTTTCTGGCTCTTTGCATCCAAACCACTAAACCAATGACAAAGCAAGCTCCGGCTGGTAAAATCATTACGCCATTACCTACATAACTGTCTCCGAGTAATTTATATCCGAAAAGTGATCCAGAACCTAATAACTCTCTGAAAACTGCTGTTATCATCAAGATAGCTCCGTAACCTGCACCATTTCCTATACCATCAAGTAAAGAAGGCCATGGTTTGTTGCCCATTGCAAAAGCTTCAATACGACCAAGCAAAATACAGTTGGTAAGAATCAAACTTATGTAAACGGACAATTGCTTAGATATGTCATAAGCATATGCCTTGAAAACCTGATCAATAATAACAACTAAGGTTGCTGCAACCATTAATTGTGCGATAATTCTAACCCTGTTTGGAATCAAATTTCTCATAAGAGAAATGATAAAACTTGATAATCCAACAATAATAGTTACACCAACTGCCATAAATAGAGCTGGTTTCATTTGCACTGTTACAGCTAATGCAGAGCAAATACCAAGTATTTGTACTGTAACCGGGTTATCAGCATCTAATGGGTTTGACAGGAGTTTTCTATTTTTTTTGCTGAACAAAGGTTCAGACTTGTGCTTGATAGGTTGTTCTATACTTTCTGTGCTCATAATTTACTTTGTTGTTAATTTAGAATTTAAATAAGCAGTATATGCTTGTAAATATGTCTCAAACATTACGTTAATGCCTTTACCTGTATTGGTTGCACCTGATAGACCATCAACTTTATGAGGTTCGTTTTCAAAAGCTTTGATGCTCACTTCGCCTCCACCCTTTTCACCTTTTTGCATGGTGATAGTGATAATATTGCCTTTGTCATCTCTAATTGATTTCCCCTTATATCTATCAGCAATTTGCTTTTCAGACATACGTGCTCCCAATCCGGGTGTTTCGCCTTTGTTATCTAATACAACACCTTTAATTGTTTTCATATCGGGTTCTATAGCTACATAAGCCCAAATGTCATCATAGAGTCCATGTCCATAAAATGGGAGTACAGTATATTCAACTTCTCCTTTGTCATTCAATATTTCATAGACAGGAAGATGTCTTTCTTTTAGGTCTTTTCTGTATTCATCAGATACTTTCACAGTTGCTTCGCTCATATCGAGTTCTTTAGAATCAACAGAAACTACTTTAGTCTTAACTTTACTGTCATATAATTTGTTGATTTCTTCTTTACTCATAGTTGACACATCAAGGAAAGTCCCCAGAATAGATTTCTTTTTCTCCAACTCAATATTTGCAATTTGAGCAGGTTTTAAACTTTCAGAAACGAAAGCAAGGATAACAGCTGAAAATACAGACAGCGTTATCATAAAAATTAAAATGTAAGAATTAGTTGGTTTTGGCACGGCTTAATCTCCTTTTTTTATTAGCTTCAATTACGTAATAATCTATTAATGGTGCAAACACATTCATTAATAGAATGGAAAGCATCATACCTTCCGGGTATGCAGGGTTCCAAGCTCTAATCATAACAGTTAGAATCCCTATAAGTAACCCGTAAATAATTTTTCCTTGTTCAGTTTGTGAGGCAGATACAGGATCAGTTGCCATGAACACTGCACCAAATGCAAATCCCCCTATAATTAAATGTTCCCAAGCCGGTAGTTGCATAAAGGCATTGCCACCGGGGATGAGGTTCATAAATGTCCCCATTAAGAATCCTCCTGCAAAAACAGAAACGATGATTTTCCAACTGCCCACACCGGTTATTCCCAATATGAGTGCTCCAATTAAACAAGCAAGTGTGGATGTTTCTCCAATTGAACCCGGTATTGTACCTAAAAATATATCCCAAGTTGAACTATTAATAGGGGTAGCAGAAGCCAAGTCTGCAAGTATTGTTGCTCCTGAATAAGCATCCGGTTTTCCTGCAATCCATACATCTCCTGACATTGCAACTGGATAAGCAAAGAACAAAAATGCACGGGCTGTTAGTGCCGGATTTAATACGTTCATTCCTGTACCGCCAAAGACTTCTTTTCCAATAATTACACAAAATGCAGCACCAACCGCAACCATCCATAGCGGTATGGTTGGAGGCATTACCAACGGAATTAACATACCGGTAACTAAGTACCCTTCATTAACCGAGTGTCCTCTGAGTTGTGCAAAAATAAATTCGATTCCTAACCCTACTACATAAGATACAATGATGATTGGGAGGACTTGCATGATACCATAGTTGAATTGTTGCATGAAAGTCGCTTCAATTCCTAAAGCTCGGAAGTGTTGTAATCCAACATTCCACATTCCAAATAATAGTGCAGGAAACAAGGCAATGATGACTGTCATCATTGTGCGTTTCAAATCAATCCCGTCTTTTATGTGTGTGCCACTATGTGTTGTGTGTCCGGGGACAAACAAGAATGTAGCAAAAGCATCATAAGTAGAGCCAAGTTTCTCAAACTTGCCTCCCTTTTCAAAATAGGGACGAGTAATTTCTAATTTTTTTCTAAAAAACTCTTTCATTGTTTTTATGACTCACTTTCTAAATAAGTAATTGCTTCTCTTAATATTTGTTGTAAAGGCATCTTAGAAGTGCAAACGAATTCGCAAAGAGCGATATCTTCTTCCACTATTTCATAAATACCCAAGCCTTCCATATTGTTAATGTCGAATGTGTAACATGCCTTCATAAGTTGTAATGGGAGAATGTCCATTGGTAAAACCTTTTCATATTCACCGGAAACAACAAAGGCTCTTTCTTCACCATGCATATTGGTATTTACATTATACTCAGTTTGAGGGTTCATATAAGATGTAAATGTTTTTGAAAGCGAAGGTCTTTTATAGCTTGGGAATAACCAGCCGAAAAACTCAGGCTCTGTACCTTCTTCTATTACCGAAATTGAAGTATGAAAAGTGCTAATAAACCCGTTGATATCAATTTTATCTCCTGTCAAAGGGTTGCCACTGATAATACGAACAGCCTTGTTCTGGATGTTGTTTTCCAATACCTTACTTACTTGACAGCCAATATTTGATTTAAAATAACCTCTTTTGTTTACTAAGTTGCCTGATATTGAAAAGAATCTTGAAGTGTCATACACACCGTTGTTAAACAAACGACCAATAGTAACTAAGTCTTGAGCATTAACAGTCCAAACGGTTTCATCTTTGTTTATGGGAGCAGTATGATGTATTTGAATTCCAACATTGCCTGCCGGATGAGGACCATCAAAATATGTAATGACAACATTGTGCAATTTTTCAAATATGCTATGACCTTTTTGCGCAACAGAAAGACCTACGTAAATCTTGCCTTCAGTGATTTTGCTCAAAGCATCTATTGCGGTTTGTAATTGCTGCTCTTCTCCGGCCACTGCAAATTCTAAATCGGTAGCATAAGGAGATGAATCAAATCCGGAAATAAAAATGTTCTTTGGTGTTAATTCTGTTTGAGGCACCTTGTTAAAAGGACGTTGACGAATGAGTGTCCAACATCCGCTTTGTAGTAACTTAGATTTAATCTCCTCTGCGGACAGTGTACTTGGATTTGCTTTGCCGAAATCAACAAATTCATTCTTAGCATCAGCGAGAATATGGATTTCTAATATAACCCTTCTTTCACCTCTTACAATCTCTACAATTTCACCGCTAACCGGAGAAGTAAAAATTACTTTATCATCCGCTTTATCATGAAAAATAGGAGAACCGGCTTTTACTTCAGAACCTTGTTCTACCATTAGTCTGGGGATGAGTCCTTTAAAATCAGGCGGTTTTACCGCGAATACACGAGATGAAAACGAAGGAAGCTCGAATTTTGTAGCTGTCCCGGTGAGTTTTATATCGTAGCCTTTTCTTAATTTTATTGTGTTTGACATGCCTAAGCACTTTTTAAAACCGCTGCGAAATTAGATGTTATCTTCAATCTGCAAAGTGAATTTTGGATAAAATGTTATTTATATGATGCTATTGCTTACACTTCTTTTACGCATTAGCTTCTGCATACATTTCTATGGGAGGACAAGCGCAAATTAAGTTCCTGTCACCATAAGTACTGTTTACTCTTGAAACCGTAGCCCAAAACTTGTTTTGCAAAACAAATGATGCCGGATAAGCTGCTTTTTCTCTGCTATATGGATGCGCCCATACATCTGCAATTACAGATTTAGCTGTGTGGGGTGCATTAACCAACACATTGTCTTCTTTTGGCATCATTCCTGTTTCGACTTCTCTGATTTCTTCTCTGATTGATAACATAGCGTCAATAAACCTGTCAAGTTCACCTTTTGACTCACTTTCTGTTGGTTCAATCATCAGCGTATTTGGTATCGGGAAAGACAGGGTTGGTGCATGGAAGCCATAATCCATAAGCCTTTTTGCAATATCTTCTGCTTCGATACCGCTGGTAGCTTTAAATGGTCTTATATCAAGAATAAATTCATGTGCAGCATATCCATTTTTGCCTGAATATACTGTTTGATAAACTGTTTCAAGGCGTGCTTTCATATAGTTAGCATTCAGTATAGCTATTTGTGTAGCTCTTTTTAATCCAGCAGCACCCATCATTTTGATATAAGCATAAGAAATTAGAATAATGTTAGCACTGCCAAATGGTGCAGCAGAGACTGCTCCAATTCCTTTATTACCACCTGTAGAAACTAAAGAATGTCCGGGTAAGAAAGGAACAAGGTGAGAAGCAACACAAATAGGACCCATACCCGGTCCGCCTCCTCCATGAGGTATGCAAAAGGTTTTGTGTAAATTCAAATGACAAACATCTGCTCCGATATTGCCGGGGCTGGTTAAACCTACTTGAGCGTTCATGTTCGCTCCATCCATGTAAACTTGTCCGCCATAAGAATGGATCAGGTCTGTTACTTCTTTTACTCCTTCTTCAAATACCCCGAATGTTGAAGGGTAGGTGAGCATTAGACATGCTAAGTTGTCTTTGTTTGCTTCCGCTTTGGATTTTAAATCTTCAAAGTCAATATTTCCTTTTGTGTCTGTTTTAACAACCACCACTTTCATCCCTGCCATTACTGCACTTGCCGGGTTTGTACCGTGTGCAGATTCCGGAATCAATGCAACATTCTTATGTGCTTCACCTTTGTTTAAAAAGTATTCTCTAATGACCAAAAGTCCGGTATATTCACCTTGTGCACCGGCATTTGGCTGCAGTGATACACCGGAGAATCCTGTGATTTCTGCTAAGTCATTTGAAAACTCTTTTAAAAGCTCGGTATATCCTTCTATTTGATCAGCAGGACAGAAAGGGTGTAGGCTATTAAACTCTGTCCATGTAACAGGAATCATTTCTGTTGTTGCATTCAATTTCATTGTACAGCTACCTAATGAAATCATGCTTTGGCATAATGATAAGTCTTTGCTTTCTAACCTCTTTATATATCTTAACATTTGATGTTCGGAGTGATGGCTGTTAAACACCGGATGGGTTAAGTAAGCAGAGGTTCTTACAAATTCTCGCTCCCAACTTAATTCACTGTTTTCATGGAAAGTGCAAGTGTGGTTTTTGCCTGCTGTTTGCGCAAATAAATTCACTATTGTTTGAATATCTTCTTCTGAACTTGTTTCATCAATCGAAATTCCTATATGATTGTTTTCAAAGTATCTAAAATTAATATTTGCACTGATTGCAAAGTTTTTAATTGCATTTAAATTAGAACCTGCATCTATATATAAGGTGTCAAAGAAATTTTTATTTACTTGTTTAAAACCGAGTGATGTAAGTGCATTTTCAAGTGATTTGGTTAGGAAATGAACTTTAGAAGCAATAGCTTTTAAACCGTTTGGACCATGATATACAGCATACATGGATGCCATGATAGCAAGTAGCACCTGAGAGGTACAAATATTACTAGTAGCAGCTTGTCTTCTAATGTGTTGTTCTCTGGTTTGCAGTGCCATTCGCAGTGCAGGGTCATTATTTGCATCAATTGAAACGCCTATAATACGACCGGGAACCTGTCTTTTATATTCATCTTTTGTGGCAAAGAATGCGGCATGAGGTCCGCCAAAACCCATCGGTACGCCAAACCTTTGCGTAGAACCAATTACACAGTCTGCACCCCATTCAGCAGGAGGGGTTAACATGGTGAGCGCTAACAAATCAGAACCGGCACACACTAAAATATTTGCAGCATGACATTTTTCTGTAAATGATTGATAACTCACTATGTTTCCTGTGTTGTTAGGATATTGAATATAGGCGCCAAAGAAATCAACCGAAGGGGAGAAAGTATTATAATCGCCAACGACAACTTCCCATCCAAGAGGCAGTGCACGTGTCTTGATTACATCTATAGTTTGTGGAAATACTTCTTTATCAACAAAAAATTTAGTAGCTGATTTATTTACTGAAAGATTCTTGAACATGCTCATTGCCTCAGCAGCAGCAGTAGCTTCATCTAATAATGAAGCATTCGCGATTTCCATTCCCGTTAGCTCGATGATAAGTGTTTGGAAGTTTAATAGAGCTTCAAGTCGTCCTTGAGAAATCTCTGCTTGGTAAGGAGTGTATTGTGTGTACCATCCAGGGTTTTCCATGATATTGCGTAAAATCACACCCGGAGTGTAAGTGTCATAGTATCCCAATCCAATGTAGTTTTTGTAAACTTTATTTTTTGCACCAATTACTTTAAGCTTTGCGAGCAATTCATTTTCTGAAATTGCCGGAGCAAGATTGAGTTCTTTTGCAAGACGAATATTCTTAGGAATTGTTTTGTTAATTAATTCATCTACTGAATTTAAGCCTAATGTTTTAAGCATCTGCTCTACTTCGCTTTGGTTAGGTCCGTTATGCCTGTCAACAAAGCTGTGAAAGGGTTGAGTTGATAATTTCATGATTGATTTTTGGTTGTGCAAAAGTAGTATTTTTTAACATGAAAAAATGGGTGTTAGTTTTTATCCTTTTATTAACAAATTGCACTGTGTTTCTTTATTTGGCTTTACAATTAATGATTTGTCAAGAAGTTGTTTAAAGTCGTCAATTTTCAACATAACACATCTTTGGTTATGCAATTCAAGTTTGTGCGTTTAAAATAAAAAATTAGTTTTGCCGTTTACAAAAAATGCAAAATACCCTTCAACCCATACTCAATAAGGTAGGATATTTAATGAAGCGAGGCTTTTTAATATTGAGCCTTTTCGCTCTGCATACCACAATTCTTGAAGCATCTGAAGGAGATAAAGTCAACTCAATTAATCGTATTGATAGCTTAACAATGCAGTTATTGCGTTTTGATTCTAAGTTTGAGAATAAGATTAATGTATTTGAACAACCCATCACAGAGGAGTTGTTTTATTCTAAAATGAAAATGTTGGGCAGTAGGTTTGATTTTAAATACAATGCTGATGTTGCGCGTCAAATTGGTTTTATGACCAATCCGGCAAGCACATTTATGGCTAAAACCTTACCTAATAGTGTTACATATCTTCCAATCTTTAGTGAGGTTTTAGACAAAAGAAAGTTGCCGGATGAAATTAAGTATCTTGCGGTAATAGAATCTGCGCTAAATCCCAATGCGGTTTCATGGTGTGGCGCGACTGGTTTGTGGCAGTTTATGCAGGGGACAGGTAGGTTGATGAACTTGCAAATAAATGGTGAAATTGATGAACGTAAGGATATTGTAAAATCTACAGAGAAGGCTTTCTCCTATTTAGAAAGTATGTACACATTGTATGGTGATTGGTTTATGGCGCTTGCTGCATATAACTGTGGTCCGGGTAATGTTAACAAAGCAATTGCACGTTCAGGAGGCAAAAGAGATTATTGGTCAGTTAGAAAGTTCCTTCCGCGCGAGACACAGCAATATGTACCAAAATTTATTGCAGCAGTTTTTGTAATGAACTTTGTTGACTTGAATTCACTTTTCGCTTGTGAGGATAAGTATTATAAAATAGTTCCTGTAGAATTATCAAAGCCGATGAACCTTAACTTAGCCTCAGCTTTATTGGACTGGGAACCGGGTTTTATTAGTGAATATAATGCCTTTTATAAAATGGATTTTATCCCTGAATTTTACAATGATAAACGCCTTTACTTGCCGTATTATGCAGCAATGCAGTTTATTGAAATGGAGGAGTTTATTTATTCTGTTCAGGATAATTTAGTATTCAGCAATAATTACCAAAGTTCAAAGAAATTGGTATATCACAAAGTACACAAAGGCGAAACCCTGTATCGTGTTGCTTCTAAATACAATGTTACTGTTGATGATATTATTCGTTGGAATAAACTTAAAAAGAAAGTAGTTTTTGCGGGTCAATCACTCAAAATCTATAAAACCGTTACTCCTGATGTGAATGTAAATTTTGCAAACCAAGAATATGCTTATTATGTCGTTTTAGACGAATATGAAACATTAGGAGCTATTTGTGAGAAAATCGGAATGTGTGACTTTGAAAAAACAATCGCAAATAATGATATTATTTCAGAATGTGATTTGTTGAGCAGAGGTACTGTTATTAAAATTTACCCTAAATGCCAGGGGCTATGAGATTTGTTGTAGTATCACTCATTGCATTATTTTTTGTTTCTTGTTTTAATGATTCACCGGTTGTAACATCCAAAGGTGAACCTGGAAGATTAGTTTTAGTTACTTCCGATCAACTATATCATGAAATTGATTCAACATTAGATAAAGTGTTTTATGAGCCGCAACCTTGGTTAGCAATGTCTGAAGCGTACTTCAAACTATCCAAAATGGATAAGGATGCCTTTAAAAGAAGTTTCATGGAGTATCAAACAATTTTGTTTTTGATAACTAAAGAGAATTACGAAGAGTTTAAAATCTTAGTACCACAAATTGCATCAGCTGACTTAGAAGCATATTTTAATGATGAATCAGGTATGCCTATTCATATTAATAATAAATATGCAGAACCTCAAAAGATTTACTTCTTATTTGCTAGGGATGCAGCCGAAATGAAAGAAAAGCTGCTTAAAATACAGGATAATTTATTAACCACTCTTTATAACAATGAAGTCAAAGATTTTGCGCTTAGATTATTTCCTAATAATGCTGATACATCCAATGCAAAATTTAAACAAATTAAATCAGTCTTAGGAAGTGGAGTTGCCATACCCGACAATTTTGAATTATTGAAAAAGTCAGGAGAGTTCTATTGGTATGGTGAACGTTTTTCAAACGAACAACAAGGGATATTTTGCTATCGCGTTCCATACAGCGATACTGCACAATTCAATGATGAATATCTATTTAATTATAGAGACAGTATGATGAAAGCACAAGTGCCAGGTCCAAGAGAAGGAACTTACATGACTACGTCTGCAAGTGATGTTTATCCAAGGTTCTCCGAATATCAAACTATAAATGGACTTTATGCAAAAAAACTAAGAGGTTGGTGGACTGTGCAAGGTGAATTTATGGGAGGTCCTTATGTGCTTTATGCTGTCTTGTCAAAGGATAACCGATATATATTTTTCTTCGAAGGATTTATTTATGCTCCAAATAAATCAAAATCAAAGAATCTGAGGACATTGGAGGCTTTAGGATATACGATTCAATGATACAAAAGAAAAGAGTTGTTATTTTCGCTTCAGGGAGTGGTTCCAATGCAGAACAGTTGTGTAGGAAGTTTAAATTTCATAAATCAATCGAAGTAGTAGCAGTTTTTACCAATAATCCGCAGGCTGGAGTAATAGATAGAGTTTCAAAATACCATATTCCGATTTATCTGTTTTCTAGAATCGAATTTAGAGACTCGGATGTAGTAGCAAATGAGTTATTAAAACTCAAAGCTGATTTTATTGTGTTAGCAGGATTTCTATGGTTAATTCCGCAGAAATTGATCCATCTTTTTCCGGAAAGGATTATCAATATCCATCCGGCACTATTACCCAAATATGGAGGCAAAGGAATGTACGGGATGAATGTCCATCATGCAGTTATTCAGGCAAAAGAAGAAAAGTCCGGTATAACAATTCACTTAGTTAATGATGAGTATGACAAAGGCAGAATCCTTTTTCAAGCGGAAATTCAAATTGCTCCCCAAGACACACCCGGAACGCTAGCAGAGAAAATTCATGCGCTAGAGTATGAAAATTTTTCAACAGTTATTGAAAGATATATTACTTCCTATCATTAACATTCCGACAGTTGCTATATTGTTACGTGTCAAATGTGGATATGTAAGTGTTTTGATAATGACGTACAATTATTATAAGTGATTATATTTGCCGGTCAATAATTAAATTATTCTCAATGAGGGAGTATTAGTTATGTTATGTAGTTGTTGTTGAGAGTAATTATTTTGAGTGCAAGTTATGAAAAATATACAAGTCTTTTATGTCATTTTGGTTATTTTTGGAATAATATTTAGTGTTAATAATAGCTGTTCTGCACAACAGTATATTAATGCTTATGCAAAAGTAACAAATGTTAATTCTGTTACCAAAGTTTTAACTTTAAGTACAAGTGCAGGTGAATGCGATTATACAAATGACACTTTTAATGTGGGTGAACAAGTAATGATTTGGCAAGTCCAAGATGATGTAATCGGTTCGAATACTAGTGATACATCAACATTCGGAGATCTTTCAAGTATCAGTAATGCCGGCAAGTTTGAAATATGTGTTATAACCAATCGTACGATGAGTGGTCCTAATGTGAGCACGTTGACGCTGGATAAAATTGATAATTCTTATAATATTGGCTCAAACTCTTCTGTACAAGTAATTTCAGTGAGGCATTTTGTTTCATATACTACAACAGGGGATTTAACAGCTTTGGCTTGGAATGGTAATATTGGTGGGGCGTTGATCATGGTTGTGGATGGCACTCTAACGCTTAATCATAATATTAATGTAGATCGTAAAGGGTTTAGAGGTGGAGCACCAGGATGGAATACAGCCTCTGGAGATTGTAATTCAAGCGAAGAAACACGCTATATTGAAAATAATACTTACTATGGTGAAAAGGGTGAGGGAATCTATAGAGATACTAATTCGACCTTTAATAATAGAAGAGGAAAAATATTAACAGGCGGTGGCGGTGGCAACTATCATAATGCAGGAGGCGGTGGTGGCGGAAACTTTTCTGCCGGGGGATTAGGTGGAAACGGTTGGGGAGGTGGCAATCCTTCTTTTAATGGGTTGTGTACATATACATCCGGAGGGATTGGCGGTATTGCTTTGCAAGGGCACATAGCTCCCGATAGATTGTTTTTGGGTGGAGGCGGTGGTGGAGGTCAAGGGAATCAATCGCCCAATCAAGCAACAAAAGGCGGTGATGGTGGAGGAGCAATCTTTATTCAGGCAAATACTATTGAAACTGCATGTTCCGGAGGTCCTTTAGTAATCAGTGCAAATGGAGAAAGTGCAAATCCAACGTCAGGAAATGATGGAGGAGGTGGCGGTGGTGCTGGTGGTACGATTGTTTTTAATGTAAATAATTGGAATGCAATTAGTGCTTGTGTGTTAAATATTTCTGCAAACGGGGCAAATGGTTCAAGTGTTATTCATACAGATGCACATGGAGGAGGAGGAGCCGGTGCCCAAGGTGTAGTGGTTTTTAGTACTCCGACAATACCAACGAATAATATTAATACAACTACACTCAATGGAGCACCAGGGCAGAATTGTAATGGTTGTACATCCAATACTGCAGGTAGTGCATCCAATATTGATAATCAAGGAATTTTTACATTTTGGAAAACCCCCTTACCGGTAGATTTACTTTTCTTTAGAGCTACATCTGTCAATAATGAGGTTGCTTATATTGATTGGGCTACTTCTATGGAAATGAACGCCAGTCATTTTACTATTTATAAAAGTACTGATGGAGTTCATTGGAAAGAATTGGGACAAGTTGAGGCAGCAGGTAATAGTAACCAATATCATTCTTACCAATTATATGATAACGACCTGCTTACAGGAAAAAATATTTATAAACTCAAGCAAACTGACTTTAACGGTCAAACTGTGGAGAAAGGTCTTGCTTCTATCTTTGTGATTTCTCAGCTTAAATCATTCGAGATATTTCCTAATCCTAATAATGGTAACTTTACTGTTACATTCAGTGATGATGTTGCCGGAGCTAAGGTTGAGATTTTTAATCCATTAGGACAACTCGTGTCTTCTTTTGGACAGAAAGACCATAGTACAGAAGTACAACTACCTGAGTTAAAAGGTATCTATCTGGTCAAAATTCAAATAGGAGAAAAAATTACGTTAAGTAAAATAGTAAATCAATAACTAAAGATAGCTATTGATTCTTTTTCAATGCTAAAATTGAGAAATCAGTCTGTTCAGCAATAATTGTGTTAGAGAGCCTTCCAAGACCTGTAACTTCCATTTCCACCACATCATTGGGTTGGAGCCATTGAGGTTTGTAACTTGGGTCATTCAACAAGCCTGTCCCATTTAATTCCAAGAAACAACCGGTTCCTACTGTGCCGGAACCAATCACTTCACCAGGGAAAATATTTACTCCGTATGCACATCTTTCAATAATCTCTGCAAATGTCCAGTCCATGTCAGCTGCGTTGCCATGAGAAACTAACTGTCCATTAACCCAACATTTCATATCGAGGTTGTAATTATTGCCGTTGTGCCCCGGTTTGGCAGCAGTTTTATACTTTGCAAGCTCATCTGGTGTAACCAGCATGGGACCAATTACAGTTGAGAAATCTTTTCCTTTTGCAGGACCAAGATTCAGTTTCATTTCCTCCATCTGTAAAGTGCGCGCACTCATGTCGTTCATAATCGTGTATCCGAAGATATACTCGTCTGCATTTTCGGCTTTTACATTACGTCCATTTTTACCTAAAACAACCGCCACTTCTAATTCGAAATCAAGTTTTTGGAAATGATCAGGCATGCAAAGAATTTCACCGGGTCCTTGAACTGCATTGTGGTTGGTAAAATAGAAAATAGGGTATTCGTCAAACTCTGGAATCATTTCTACTTTGCGATTCCTTCTGGCTGCTGCAACATGTTGTCTAAAAGCATAGCCATCTCTTGTGCTAACCGGATTTGGAACAGGTGCCAACAGTTGTGTGGTCTGAAAGTCTAATGCAAATTCCATATATTTTCCTGAAGAAACACTTTGCTCCATCGCTCTTATTTTATCTAAGGTAGCATTTCCCGCTTTAATGATGCTAAGCATATCATCAGGGATTGAGTTGTCGATGGTGTGAATAGGTAAAATGTGATTATTGCTTACAAATCCAACATGAATTTGATTGTTTTTGCTATATGTTATGAATTTCATTTTTTGATTTTATGTTTGATTTACTTTAAATAATCTTTGAGTTTCTCAATGTTCTTTACACTCATGTTATCTACTGATTTTGCATTTGAGAGCAAAATACTCGCCCAATCGAGAATATAAATTATTCTAAGAATTTCTTTCAGATCAGAACCTTTAATGTCTATTTTGGTAACTGAATTGCCATTTGTATGTAGCAAGTCTTCTAAGAATTTGAATCGCATGTTTACTCTGGAATTATTGCCTGAATTCAAAAACAAGATGTTTGCATTTAGATGACCATAAATACTTTCTGTTACATTATGATTCACTTCAGGAAGTACAAATGCGAAGGCTTGCCCTTTTGCATTTTCTTGCACCTGCTGGCAAAATCGAGTGGCAACACCTGAATAATATTCATCGCAAAATACATGGATTGGCAGTTGAGGAGCGTTGCTCCACTGCTTGAATAATACATTTGCCGATTGTTGTAGTACGTCTTTGTTAGCGTAAATTTCTAAGCTGTCCTTGAGTTCTTGTTGTATATTACTACCAAATATTTTTCCAAGAATTAGCAAGTTCAAAGCGAGCGAAAAACCTAATGCCATTCTAGGTTGGTAACCCTTTGGTACCATGAAAAATGGAAGATTGTACTCTTTAAGTTTTGTTGCGAGCTCACCTCCGGAACAGATCCCAATGATTTGACAATTTGCTTGATGTGCACGTTCAAACATTGCTAAGGTTTCTTCTGTATTTCCTGAATATGATGATAAGACTACCAATGTATTTTGATTGATATAGTTTGGGAGGAAATAGTCCGAATATACTTCTATCGGGCAGTGTGATGTTTGAAGAAAGTAGCCTCTTGCAATTCTCCCACCTATACCGCTGCCTCCAAGACCACATAATACAATGTTTTGAATAAGCTTTGAAGGAACTTTATTTTCATCAAATTCTTTGAGAGCATATTGAATCTGTTCTTCAAAGGCTATTAATGAGCTTTCGTGTGTTATCATAAACAATAATAGGCGGGCAAAGATATAAGTTTAAGTGTTTTGAAAAAAATGTTACACAAAGGAGGAAATCAGCGTTTACTGTCTCTTGTAAACGGCAGGCTGTCAAGTGAAATAAAATCTTTCTTTTGGAAAGCAAAATGTGCAGCCATTGCAATCATTGCTGCATTATCTGTGCAATATTCAAATGTTGGAATCAATACTTGCACATTCGTACTGTAACCTAAGGACACTAATTTTTTTCGTAAATCTGAATTGGCAGAAACCCCTCCCGCTATTGCAATGCTCTTAGGGCTGTATATTGTTTGTGCCTTATGTAGCTTGTCAATAAGGTAAGAGTTAATTGTATGTTGTATAGAAGCACAGAGGTCATGGATATGTTGATTAACAAAGTCAGGGTGTTGTCGTTTTTGCTTGTTAACAAAGTATAAAATGGCAGTCTTTAACCCACTAAAAGAAAAGTCCAATCCGGATACTTTTGGTTCCGGAAAGGAAAATGCAAGTGGATTGCCTTGTTTTGCAAGTCTGTCTATATGTTGCCCACCCGGGTAGGGAAGTCCTAATAATTTTGCAGTCTTGTCATAGGCTTCTCCGGCAGCATCGTCAATAGTCTGTCCCAATAGTTCAAAATCAGTGTGGTTTTTTACAAAAATCAATTGGGTGTGTCCGCCTGATACTAATAAGGTTAAGATTGGGAATTGGGGTGTGGGATTGTCAATAAATAGTGCTGAAATATGTGCTTGCAAATGGTGTACCCCAATCAAAGGGATTGATAAACTCCATGATAAACCTTTGGCAAAGGTATTCCCAACCAATAATGCCCCAAGCAAGCCAGGTCCTTGTGTAACTGCAATAGCATCAAGGTCTTGAAGTAACTTGTCAGCTTTTTTTAGAGCCTCTTGTGTAACCGAACTGATATATAAATCATGGTTACGTGAAGCTAATTCAGGAATTACGCCACCATATTGTGAATGAATTTCTTGTGTTGCTATTATATTGGCAAGTATTTTGCCACCTGAAATAATTGATGCTGATGTTTCGTCACAAGAGGTTTCTAAAGCTAATAGAGTGGGGGACACGGCTGAATTTTAATTACTTTTGCAAAGTTTGAAAGTGGGCACAAAAATAAGAAAAATACTGCGTTGGACTTTGATTGTCTTTCTGTCTTTGCTTGTGCTTTTGTTTATTTTCTTAAATACAAAAACTTTTCAAAATATTGTACTGAAGAAGTTTGTAAATGGCGTGTCACAAGATTTGGGTGTTGAGCTCAGCTTTTCTGATTTTGCTTTTTCTTTACCTAATACGATTAGTCTCAAAGATGCATTTGTGCCAGATCAGAAAGGGGATACACTGTTTTATTTAGGTGAGGTAAAAGTAGGTCTACGAAGTATTAATATATTTAAGCATTATGTTGGTATTGGAAAAATTAGCATCAAAAATGGTTATATTAATTTTGGCACACATTCAGGTGAGCGATATGCAAACCATAAATTCTTCTTTGACTATCTAAGTCCTCATCGATATGACACTATTCCTTTGAATCGTCCTATTTGGACAATTTATTTTGATAAAATTCAATTTGAGAATACTCGCTTTAGGCAGTTTGATGAAGATTTAGCAGGTGAGCTTGTTCCCAATGTGTTTAATTCACATGATATCAGATTTAATAAGATTAATGGCGAGTTAGAGAAATTCAAGATAGTAGGAGATTCTCTGAATTTTATAGCCAAACATTTAAGTACAGAAGAAAGGTCCGGTTTGGTGGTAGAACACTTTGAAGCTGATTCAAGAATTTATGATAAAGGACTTGAGTTTGATAATCTTCGTTTGCAAACACCTAACTCAAGCGTAGGAAATTCCTTGTATTTTAACTACGATGGCTTCCCTGAATTGGCTGATTTTGTTCAAAAAGTCCAAATGAAGGGCGATATTACGAATAGTTTTTTGGCAATCAAAGATTTGCTGCCTTTTGGCTCAGGCTTAAAAATATTTGAGAAATCAGAATTCAAAATAGAAGGAGATGTTACCGGCACTATTGCAAGAATGAAATGTCGTAATGTAAATATTACGAGTTTAGATAATACGACATTGAAAGGCAAGTTTGATTTTACCGGTTTACCGGACATTCAAAACACGTACTTGAATTTTACTATTGAGCAACTGCATTCTGTGCCAAAAGAACTTTTTAAAATCCTGGATATTGCTGATATGCCTCCGGATTTGAATCGTTTGGGATACATTGAATATACAGGGAGAATGAATGGATTCTACAACAACTTTGTGGCATTTGGATTGGTTGGCACTGAATTAGGGTCTGTTAAAACCGATATTAACCTTGATTTTAGAAATGGTATTGAAGACGCACTCTATTCGGGTAAGATTACATCACAAGGATTTAATCTGGGTAAGTTTATTGCGAATCCCAATGTTGGGCAAGTTGAGTTAGCTGCTCATTTGCATAATGGCGTTGGATTGAAACCGGATAAGTTTTCATTTGATATTCATGGAGATATTGCAAAAATCCAAATATATGGTTATCCCTATAAAGCAATTAAGGTTGAAGGGAATTTTACGCAGTCTTTGTTTAAAGGGAAAGCTATCGTAAAGGATCCTAATTTGAAACTTGACTTCGATGGTATTATTGATATGAAAGCCCACGAAGAGATGTCTGATTTTACAATGCAGATTTATGACATGAATCTCAAGGCGCTTGGGCTGGACACGATAGAGTCAGGCTTCAAGGGCAATATGTTGCTTAGTACAAAGGGATTTGATATTGATAAAATTACAGGTATGCTCCATACCAAAGGGATTGAAGTCTATAGAGGTGATAAACGTTTTGCCATTCATGATTTTAATGTAATTGCGGATTTTGATGGCGAGAAGCGGAATGTATCATTAGTAAGTGATTTGGCTGATATTGAACTCAAAGGACAATATAATTTTAAAATTTTGCCTGATGCATTTCAAAATTTTATATCCAACCTGTTGCCTGGTATTGTGAGTCCGGCTAAACGGAAAACACCCGCTGAAAGAATTGATTTCTCAATTTCTTTGAAAGAAATGAATAAGGTTGCCACACTTTTTGATATTGGGTTAGAAGTTGGCAGAGGTAAAATACAAGGTGCTTTTAATTCGCAAAAGAAGATTTTTGGGTTAAGAACTTCACTTGACAGGCTTGTTGTGGGAGGAGTGAATTTTGGAAATATCAATCTTAGGGCAAGGAAAGGTGAGGAGAAAGATATGACGCTTAAAGTGTCGTCAAGCATTTTCTTTGATGGAGTCAAATACAAAGCGGATAGTGTAATAGTGGATGCTGTTGTGGTTGAAAACCTGATTTCCTACCAATTATTTGCAAAAGATATTGCCGATGCTATTACCTTGCAGAACAAAGGCCGATTTTCTTTCCACTCTTTGCATAAAGCAATCTTGTCAATAGAAGATGTTGTGTTGGATTTGCAAGGCAAAACTTGGAATCTTAAAGATACTTCCGGTATTATGTTAGGTTCAGAGTTTTTATTGTACCCAATCGAACTTTATAATGGCGAAGAGAGTGTAAAAGCAGAATATGTTGGTTCTGTTGGAAGTAGAAAAACTACTTTGAGTTTGCATAAGTTTCAGATTGAGAATATCAATGGGTTTATCCCTGATAATTATCCGAATTTCTTTGGTGAAGGCAATGGCAATATTGACTTTAGACCCAAGGAGAATGGAATGTTAGAAATTGTGTCTGATATCAGTATCCAAAATTTTGCACTGAATTCAGATACTGTAGGCACCATTGCACTTAAAACAACAAGGGTTAATGCCTACCAAAATGAAATAAATTGTGAAATCAAAAGTGGTATTTTTAATGGTGTTAGCCTAATCGGGACGATTGGTAATGCTAAAAAGTTTGATGAACTGAACTTGATGTTAGGAATGCCACAATCCAATGTGTCTATTTTTGGTCAATTTCTTAAAGGAATTTCAGGGTTAAAAGGTCAAGTAGGAGGTAGTGTACTCATAACAGGTGTGCCTTCAAATCCTATTCTGAATGGAAATCTTTATGCAAAGGATGTGAGTTTTGTTATAGATTACTTAAAAGTCCCATTTGTTATTAATTCCAAAGTAATCGTAGAGCAAAACAAAATCACCCTTGATCAGGGCTCTACAATCAAGGATGATAAAGGGAAAGTTGGCAATATTACCGGAGTTCTAAATCACTCCAATTTTCACAAATGGAATTACAACGTGAAGATAGATAATCTAAAGGACTTTCATGTATTAGGAACCTCGCGCAAAGACAATGACTTGTATTACGGAAATGCCTATGCAGATGGAAACGCTGTAATTTTTGGAACTTTTGAAAAGTTTAATATTTCAATGAAGGCAAAATCAAGACCCGGTTCGTTAATTATTATGCCTATTGGAAGCACAGAGGCTGCAGGTCCTGTATCTTATATCTCTTTTAAATCCCATACTCAAGATACTGCGGTCAAAAAACAGTTAGATGTAGGATTCTTGAATACCATGTTAATCGAAATGGAAATTACACCGGACATGGAACTCCAGCTTGTGTTGGACGAACAAACCGGTGAGACAATCAAAGGTGCAGGAAGCGGGCGTATCACTATGGAACTTGGAGAAGATGATGTGTTCACAATGCGTGGAGGAATTGTAGTTGACAGAGGGGATTACAATTTTGTTGCTTTTAATAACATGGTGAACAAACGTTTTTTTATTGAGAAAGGAGGGACTATTAAGTGGGATGGAGATCCTCTGCAAGCCACCATCAACCTCGTTACCTACAATATTCAAAAAGTTTCGCCCAATCCATTACTGGGCAGATCGTCAGGAAGCAGTGGCTCCAGCCAATCACTCACTATGGTTCAAGCTCGAAGTGAGATTAAGATTAAAGGCAATTTATTTTCTCCCGATATTACTTTTGAATTGCAAATACCTGATTTGGCAGACCAAGGAATGAGTGAACTATCCAGTGTGCTCCAAAGGATTCAAGGAGATTATGACGAGGTAAGTCGTCAAGTATTCAGTTTATTGGTATTTGGTAGCTTTATGACACCTACTTTTGTTTCAACCGATATAGGGAATTTGGCGCTTAACCCACGTTCAATGGTGAACAATGGTATTGCAGACTTAATTTCAAGCCAGATTGATGCTTGGTTGTCGCAGATTGACGATAGGTGGTTGGTAGATTTTAGTATGACGAATGTTACACCGGACCAACGAGCGGATATGATTTTTAAGTTAGGGAGGAAGTTCGCCAATAATCGCTTTGTAATTGATGTTACTTACGGTACCACACAGTTTGGGTATGCAAACAACAGTTTTAACATGGAATATTTGGCTGCAAAAGATGGCAGAGTCAGGTTGAAAGTGTTTTCAAAAAATCAATCCATCTATAGTGATGCGAATATTGCTGCAGCACCGGTTAATACCTTTGGTTTTGGGGTGTATTATAGAAAGGAGTTTAATAGCCTGAGAAAGTGGCAAAGAGTGGACACTTTGCCCGTTTCCCGTCCGGATACTGTTGCACCCAAAGATTCGTTCAAAGGTTCTTTCATGGATTATAAAAATAATACAAACAAAGCCAGTCTATCATTGGGAATTGAGATGTCTCTTGTGAAGCTGAATTTCCTTACGATATGTTTTGTGAAAGAGGAGGAACTTTTCATGTCATGAGGAGCATTTAGAAAATCAGTGTTTGTTTTCATTGTTTTATAGGCTGAAATTCCTTTTTATTCTTACTTTTGTGTTGCAAGATTGAAGCGCCATTTATGGAAATTGATTTTTCTAGATATGATTGTATCCACTGTAAATCAAGAGATTGTTCAATCTTGAAAAACTGTAATTATGAAACCTTGCAAACTCTCAGCACATTTAAAATTTGCGGTGTGTTAAAAGAAGGTGAAGCACTCTTTGTCAAGGGAGATGAGATTAAAGGTGTATATTTTATCAAAGAAGGATTTATTAAAATTGAATCAATGAGCAGGGGGAACAGACCTCTGATTCTTAGGGTCGTAGGTAAAGGTTCCATTCTTGGAAGTCGTATCAACCTCAACGAAAAACATAAACATCACACATTTTCTGCAGTAGCCGGTTCGGAAGTCGCTTATTGCTATGTGCCTAACATTGTCTTTAAAAACATCGTAGCCCGATCATCTGTGCTAAGACAAGAAATTTTAGACAAGTCTATAGAAGAATTACAATTTGCAGAAATGAAAGCCGTTAATTTGGCTATTAAAAATGTGAGAGAAAATCTGGCTGAAGCCTTGTTAATGTTGGCTGAAGTCTATCAATATGAGGGAGAGTATCAAAGTTTTAAAATTAATTTTCAGCGACAAGATATTGCTGATATGATAGGCACCACCAAGGAGCAAGTTTCTAAAATTTTAAAAGATTTTGAAAAAGAAGGCTTAATTAAATGTAAAGCCAAGAAATTTCAATATTTGAATGTCAAAGGTCTGTTAGCTCTTTCTACCGGTACAAATTATGATGAAATAGCCAATAGCGCTGTGTAACCCCCTTTCCCCTTTCTTATTTTCTTCATTTGAGATTCAAAAAATACGTTTTCGTATTTTTTGATACATTTTTATGCCGTTTTATGCTCTGTTCATCCGTTGCGAAAATAGCTTTGCCGATGAGTTCTCAATATTTACTTATAAAATATCAATCAACATGGAACAAGAACAACAACAGCAAGAACAAAAGAAAGTTCCCTTTTACAGAATGATAATGGATGATTTTATGCTATTATTATTCTTAGGGGTTACTATTTACGCCATTTTCTACCTTTTATGGGGAGTTATGGAATTATCAAATCTTCCGTCAATTCCGGATGAAATCAAACAGAATCTTATTAAATAATCATCTAAAAAAATTTAAACTATGAGTCTATTAAGTCCAAAAGAAGGTTGGTACGACACGAAGGTCTCTAAAGATGAAAAAATGTGGATGGTAATCGCGCTTATCCTCTGCATTGCAATGTTTGTATGGATGATTTTGTGGCACGTGTATGGCAAACAAAATCCTTCAAGCATTACTTATCGTACTACAACAACTGAATTTGCAAGGCTGAGCGAAGCCTATATTAAACGCAATATGGTGGGCATGGATAACGGTGTGCCGGTTGTTCGCCCTGAGCCAAACAGTGATGTTTTCCTATTGGCAGAAATGTGGAGATTTAGTCCTGCCATGATTTTAATTAAAGATCAATCTTATAATTTTCATATCGCTTCCAAAGACTTGGTGCATGGTTTTTCGTTGCAACCGGTTAATATGAACTTTCAGATTTATCCGGGCTATGACTATGTATTAAAATTTACTCCAACAGAAACAGGAGAGTTTAAGATTGTGTGTAATGAGTTTTGCGGCATCGGACACCATACAATGATTGGGAAAATTATTGTAATCGAAAAAGAGGAAGAACTTGCACAGTTTGGCTATGATAAGTTTTTGAAAACTCCGGCTCCAATCATTGAGGTGAGTGAAGATAAACCTTTGTCTGAAGAACAGATGATTACCTTAGGCGAACAATTATACAATCTTAAAGGTTGTGTAGGTTGTCACAGCACGGACGGCTCTGTTTTATTAGCTCCTTCTTGGAAGGGATTGTATGGTAAATCTGAAGATATTAAGGAAAATGGCAAGAAATCGACTGTGGTTGTTGATGATGCTTACATCAGCGAATCAATCAGAGAACCTCAAAAGAAAATTACAATCGGTTTTGAAAACACGATGATGCCTCCTACTCAAATGACTGATATGGAGATACAGCAGATAACAGCTTTTATTAAATCAATTAAATAACCCCTCTTAAAAATTAAAAATTATGTTTAGAACATGTGATATAACCGGATTTAAAGTTGACCTAAGGTCAGAAAAACTTATCCGATACAATGCGGTTTTTGCTGTCATTTCATTGTTGATGGCGGTTGTTGCCGCGCTTTTATTAGTATTTACAAGATATCAACCCATTCACTTATTGGGTGCGGAGTGGTATTATCGTTTGGTAACATTCCATGGTTTGAATGCGCTCATATTTTGGATTATATTTTTTGAAATTGCCGGCTTGTACTTTGGCTCGACAGTCATTTTAAACACCCGATTCTGTTCCCCAAAAACAGGGTGGTGGGCATTTGCACTTATGGTAGCCGGATTAGTGATGTCAAATGTGATCATCCTGATGGGTAAAGCAGATGTCATGTTGACTTCATATACTCCTCTTAAAGCACATCCGCTCTATTATCTCGGAATTATTTTATTTGCTGTGGGTGCTTTGATTGGTGTCATATTGTTTTTTGGTAATCTAATGATTGCAAGACGTGAGAAGACCTATGGCGAAACAATGCCGTTAGTGGCTTATGGACTTATGACAGCCGCAATTATTGCAGTTATTACATTGGCTTCAGGTGCGCTAATCTATATTCCTACTTTCTTGTGGTCTTTAGGTTTGATTGAAAATGTTGACCCTGCAATGTATAAATTGATTTGGTGGGGCTTAGGCCATTCTTCACAACAAATTAACGTGGCTGCAATGGTGTCCATTTGGTATATGACTTCCTTCTTAACGGTGGGGGGGACATCTATTAATGAAAAGGTGTCGCGTTCTGCTTTTGTACTTTACATTTTATTTATCTGTTTGGCATCTGCTCACCATTTGTTGACTGACCCCGGAGTAAGTAGTGCGTGGAAGGTATGGAATACCAGTTATGCAATGTACCTTGCTGTGCTTGCTTCCATGATTCACGCTTTTGCTGTTCCTTCTTCTTTTGAGGTGGCTCAACGCAAATGGGGATTCAATAAAGGTTTGTTCCAATGGTTAGCAAAAGCCCCTTGGGGAAATCCTGCCTTTTCTGCAGTTATTTTAGCAATTATTGGTTTTGGTTTTATTGGCGGAACTACAGGTGTTATTTTTGGAATGGAGCAAACCAACATTATTGTACATAATACTATTGCAATTCCCGGACACTTTAAAGGCACTGTGGTAATTGGTACTACATTGACTTTTATGGGTATTACTTACTATTTAATTCCTCTCATTTTTAGAAGGAAGATTGTTGGTTTTAAACTTGCCCAATGGCAACCTTGGTTGTTCTTTATTGGCATTGCGATGCTTTCTATTGGTATGATTGTTCTTGGACAACTTGGAGTGCCAAGAAGACATTGGGACAATACATTCTCAGGCGGTCCTTTTACACACAATTTTAACCCTGCCGTTGACTTTTTCTGGGTGATTACAATGTTGGGTGGTGTACTTGCATTCCTTGCTACTCTGATTTGGATTTTGATTGTTGTATTTTCTGTATTCTGGGGTCCCAAAGTGAATGGTCCACAAGATATGCAGCTTACAATTTCACCGCTTCCTCCAGAAGGCAAACCGCATAAGGGCTTTGAAGCTCCAGGTACCCTTGTGCTGACTTTCTTATTCTTGTTAGTCTTTCTTGCACTCTTCTTCCTGAATTGGAAATGGCTGGCTGCAACATGGAACGTTAATTAATAACTTGGAAGGGTTGTTGTGTTTGCAATAACCCTTCTTTTAAACTTGGTTTATGAGGAAACTGATTGTGTGTTTGGTGTTTGTTTGGCTTTTGACAAGTAGTTTTAATTTGCCAAACGAGAAGAAGTATCTTGCGCAAAAGGTAGCAGATATTCCCATGTTTAATTCCAAAGGTGAAATGCTGTATTTTTCGTCCTTATTGAATGACAAGCCTATTATTATTTCACCTGTTTATACTCGTTGCTATTCAATCTGCGGCATTGTTACTAGCGGAGTCCAAAATGTAGTAAAGGATTTAGAGGGCTTGGGCAAGGATTATAGTGTGATAAGTTTTTCTTTTGATAGTACTGAGACCCCAAAAAGTCTTGCAGTCTATGAAAGCCGCTGGATACTGGACGGGACAAATTGGCGTGCACTCTCCGCATCACCCGAAAATATTAGAAAGTTTATGACTTCAATAGGAGTGGAATATGATTTCATACCTGCAACAAATGAATATAATCATCCACCTATTTTAGTGGTACTTACCCCGGACGGAGCAATATCTCGCTACATTTACGGTGTTAGTCCCTCTGTTAAAGATCTAAAAATCTCTGTGATGGAAGCTCAAGCTAAGAAAGTGCGTCCCGGACTTTTTACAGGATTTTATCTTAGGTGTCTCAAATATGACCCTTTATTACAAACGTATAAAGTTGATTGGCGGTTTGTTATCGGAACCACTGCCGGTCTGCTTATTATTTTTCTCGTTACCAGAATGTTTATTAAATCCTTTATTATCAATTAATCATGAATAAACCTCAATCAGAAGATTCGAATCAAAAAAATATACATACACACGGACATCAGATTTTTCAAAAATTCGCAACCCTATTTGGCAAAATTTTCTCTACCGAACTAAATCCCCTCTATCATCTTGGAGGTATTGCAGTTATTATGTTCACAATTGCTTGTGTGTCGGGAATTTATGTCTTTATTTTTTATAACATTAATCCTCGATTAGCGTGGGAGTCAGTAGATGCTTTATCTGCTAATGTTTTTAATGGATACATGCGAACTGTGCATAGATATTCTTCTGATTTGTTAATGATATTTATGACACTCCATTTTATTCATACCTTGCTAACATCTAAGTTTAAAAGGTTGGTGTCATGGATTAGCGGAACGATTTCTATTATGGTTGTATTGATTATTGGGATTACGGGCTTTATTTTGGTTTGGGACCAAAAAGCTAAGTTGACCGGATATCTGACTGCAAAACTTTTTTCGGCTTTGCCAATTTTTGACCCTTCTATTGCCGGAGCATTTTTGATGAATGATTTGAATACGGTTGGAGGTTTTTTCAAGGTTACGGTGTTTGGACACATTGCCTTGTCATTGCTTACTGTATTTATTATTTGGATACATGTAATGCGCATTTCCAAGCCAAAGATATTCCCTCCTAAGCAACTCACACTTTATACTTTGATTGCATTAACCGTCATTTCATTAGTGTTTCCTGTAAAAAGTGACCCACCTGCTCAAATGTCTTATCTGCCCACTCAGACGACATTTGATTGGTATTATTATTTCGGTTATTATTTTATGAAGGTGTCAAGCATTAACATGAATTGGGTTTATCTCATTGTTTCAGGTTTGTTTCTAGCTTGTATCCCATTTATTTTTAAAAGAAAAGATAATGCTCCGGTGCAGATTGATTTGGATTTATGTGATGGTTGCAACCTTTGCTCCTATGACTGTCCTTATGAAGCAATAGACATGATGGATAGAAATGGCGAAAGAAAGGCTATTTTATCTCCTGACAAGTGTGTGGGTTGTAATATTTGTATTGGTTCTTGCAAGGAACATGCAATCACACATTCACTTTTCCCTCAATTACATGTTGGAGTCGAGTACTTGAGAACTGATGTTACTTTGTTCAGTTGCAGCTATTTTCCGGAGCCTGAATTGCCTCAAGATTTAAATATTACGCATTATAGAGTGCCTTGTATTGGCAGTGTTTATCCTAGAGAAGTTCAAGATATGTTGGATAATAATACAAAGAAAGTTGCGCTCTTGAGTTGCGAAGATTGTTATTATAGATTAGGAAAAACATGGACAGTCAATAGGTTTTCACGCAAAAGACCGCCTTTGTTCTCTAAAAAATATGATGCAAGTAATGTTAAGTTGTTTACGCTTACTCAATATTCAAAAGAGAGACTGGCTGCATTTTCACATGGGCAAGAGTCAAATGGAGGGTATAATGAACCCGAAGTAGCCGATAACAAAAAGAAACGCCCCATTTTATCAGTATTGGTGATGACACTCTTTTTTGCATTGATGATTCCATTGAGTAGCACTACTATTCATTTCTTTAATCCTAAAGAGAAAACATTGATTGTAAACTTTAAATATATCTCAAGTCCTGAAGAATATGAACAAAGTACATCGGGTGCTGCACACATGAGAACATTGGCTCCGGTAGTCAAAAAACGCAGTGATGTGGTTTTGAATATTTATTCATCCGCAGATAAAAAGATGCTGTACCAAAAGGTTTATAAGCCACGTGGGGTGCGGAGTGATATCGCCATGTTTATTTATTCTCAATTGGTTCTTGATGAAGATGCTGTGGATGTTGAGATGCATGAAGTCGCCTTCCCTGAAATTCGCTACAGAATTGATAACATTTCGTTAAAGGAAGGAGATGGGACTTTTGTTATTTTTAAAGATGGAGCTTTACATGAAGTAAAATAGATTGTCCTCATTACATTCCTGTTTTTTTTAGATAAATCGTAGAGTAGTAATTCTCTATCTTTGCCTTGTGAATATTCAGTTAAAGAGAAGTCTCATTGTATTAGATATTGAGAGTACAGGAGTTAATTTTATAAAAGATAGAATTGTTGAACTATTTTTGCTTAAAATCAAACCGGATGGCAGCAGGGAGGAGTATCTGCAACGCTTTAACCCTCAGCTTGTCATGTCCGCAGAAGTTATTGCTGTCCATGGTATTACCAATGAGATGGTGGCAAATGAACCATTGTTTGCAGACAAAGCAAAAGAAATCATGGCGTTTATTGGTGATGCAGACTTAGCCGGGTTTAATTCTGATAAGTTTGATATTCCTATGCTGATGGAAGAATTAGGAAGAGCCGGAGTTGATTTGGATATTGAAAAGCGTAAAACTATTGATGTGCAAAGGATTTTTCATAAATTGGAACCCCGCAACTTGTCCGCAGCTTATATGTTCTATTGTAAAAAGGAGTTAGATGGGGCTCATTCGGCAGCTGCTGACACACGAGCTACTTGGGAAATTTTGGAAGCGCAAATTGAAAAGTATCAGGAGTTGTCAAAAACTGTTGCAGGGTTATCCGCATTTACTTCTAATGGAGAAACACTTGATTTGTCAGGTAGAGTAGTGCTCAATGGGAGTAAGGTTCCTGTATTTAACTTTGGTAAATACAAAGGACAGGAAGTGAAGACAGTGTTTATGAAAGAACCTTCCTATTATGATTGGATTATGAATTCCGATTTTTCAATGCAAACAAAAAAGGTAATTACTCGACTTCGCTTAGAAATGATGAATGATAATAGTGCAGTAAATTAAAACATGGCAAAGAAGAATCAACGTCTCACTATCATTTATGAAGATGAAAATTATCTGGTAATTGATAAACCATCAGGGGTTGCAAGTTTAGATGAACATGTTTTTACCGTTCCTTCCATTTTGCGATTGTTAAAAATGGATTTTCCCGATGCTCAGCTTTGCCATAGATTAGATAAAGAAACCTCAGGATGTTTGCTTGCATCCAAACATAATGAGGCATATCGCCATGCTGCCATTTTGTTTGAAAAAAGATTGGTTGAAAAATCATACACCGCCATTTGCAATGGGACATCAAGTTTTGATAAGTTGACCATCGATTTGCCTCTGATGACCGGTTCTAAACGTGTCCGCATTTCACATCGTTATGGAAAGACAGCACAAACAATAATTTCAACTATTGAGCAGTTCAAGCATTTCTCTGTTATAGAATGTAAACCATTGACAGGACGTACGCATCAAATTAGGGTACATCTCTCCGAACAAAACAATCCTATTGTGAACGATACATTGTATGGAGGAGAAGCTCCTTTGCTGTCCAAAATCAAACACCACTTTCATCTTTCAAAAAGCGAAGAACAAGAAAGTCCTATTATAGAAAGAATCGCATTGCACGCTTCTGGTTTGTCTTTTGATAGTATAGATGGTAGAAGAATTGAGGTGCGATGCCCTTTAAGCAAGGAATTGGAAGCACTTTTGAAAATATTGAGAAGATATGATGTTTAATGCAAGTGTTGCAGCTTTGATTGTGCTTTAATCAATCAAGTCTTCAGCCTTTGCAATTAATTCTGCAATATCAATAATCTTCATATTGTTTTCTTGACCACATGCTTTTACACCGTCTTGCAACATAATCATACAGAAAGGACAATTTGAAGCAACAATGGTTGCACCCGTTTCAACAGCTTGTTCAACTCTTGCAGTATTGATATCTTTATTTCCTTTTTCAGATTCTTTAAACACTTGTGCGCCACCGGCTCCGCAGCACATGCCTTTGCTCCTGCATGTTCTCATTTCTACAAGGTCAGCCTCAAGTTTTGCTATAACCTCACGAGGAGCTTCATATATGCCGTTTCCGCGACCTAAATAACAGCTGTCATGATAGGTAATTTTTTTGCCTTTGTAAAAGCCACCTTTAATCTTTAATCGCCCTTCGTTGATAAGGCTTTGCAAGAATTGTGTATGATGCAGTACTTCGTAGTTGCCACCTAAAGCCGGATATTCATTCTTTATAGTATTAAAACAGTGAGGACAGGTAGCTACGATTTTTTTTACTTCATATCCATTGAGTACAGCTATATTATTGCTCGCTTGTAGTTGAAACAAAAATTCATTTCCGGCTCTCTTTGCAGGGTCGCCTGTACAACTTTCTTCGTTACCCAACACGGCAAATTTCACTCCGGCATATTCTAAAATTTTGGCAAAAGCCTTAGTTACACGCTGTGCCCTTTGGTCAAAACTGCCTGCACAACCCACCCAGAAAAGGATTTCGGGTGTTTCACCTGCTGCTATATAGTCTGCGTATGTTCTAACTTTCATTTTGATTGCTTTGTTTGTCTTCGTTTTCAAGTTCTATGGTCCAGTTGGCTCTTTCGCTTTGTGCGAATTGCCATGGAGCGCCATTGTTTTCAATATTGCTGAACATCATGTTCCACTCTTGAGGTGCATTTGATTCTTCCATTACTAAATACTGCCTCATGTTAACAATGATTTCCATTGGGTTGATATTAATCGGACACACCTCAACACAAGCGTTGCATGTAGTACAAGCCATTAATTCTTCTTTGGTAATATAGGTGTGTAAATCTTTAGGCTCAGCGGGTTCAGGCAAAATTCCTTCTTTGATTTTTCCTACTTCTTCCAATCTGTCCCTTGTGTCCATCATTACTTTGCGGGGAGAGAGTAGTTTACCTGTTGTGTTTGCAGGGCAAACAGAGGTGCAACGTCCACATTCGGTACAAGAGTATGCGTCAAGTAAGTTCTTCCAAGTCAAATCTTCCACATCCTTGACTCCAAATCTGGGGTTTTCTACAGTGGGTGGCGTGAATGAAGGGTCTAACATTGCCTTGACTTCATTTGATACTAATTCATTGTTTTTGAACTTTGCTTTAGGCTCTAAATTAGTATAGTATGTATTTGGAAAAGAAAGGATAATATGCAAATGTTTGCTGTAAGGAACATAGTTTAAGAACCATAATATTCCTACAAAATGGAACCACCAAGCTGTCTGCACCCAAATGTGTGCTGTTGCTGCGCTCATGTTTTGAAACATGGGAGCCAGAAAACTGCTTACCGGCATATTTGTGTCTTGCTGAAATGCCTGATCGGCAGCGTTCATAACCAATAATGCTACCATCAGAACTATTTCTACTATTAGGATTACATTGGCATCCAAAAAGGGCCAGCCTTTGAGTTCAGGTGAGCGAAATCGGTAAATATGCATAAGGTTTCTCCTGAATAAGAATACTGCACAAGATAGGATAACCAATACACCCAGAATTTCAAAGAACCCGATTGAGAAATCATATAAATTACCCAGAATAGGTCTGAAAATTCTGTGAGTGCCGGCAATTCCGTCAATGATGATTTCGAGAACCTCAATGTTGATCAAAACAAAACCTAAATAAACAAATACGTGTAAAATACCGGCAATGGGCTTAATCTTGGTCATTTTGCCTTGACCAACTGCAAATCGAAGCATGTTTTTCCATCGTGCTGCTTTGTTGTTGCTTAGGTCAATGTCTTTGCCTATATGAATGTTGCGAACAATTCTGCGGATACTCTTGTAGAAGAAATAAATCCCTACTCCAAGAATGAGAATAAAGATAATTTGAGATAAAACCTGCATGTGGATTTATTTTGGGTTCAATAATAGAGAAAAAAAACGCTCATTTTGACTAACATCAGTATATAAAAGCATTATAAATAAGGTCTTGAATCCTTGTTCTATAATTGCCTTTAATCAGTTCCTTGTTTTCTTCGTCCGGAAAGATTCGGTTAGACAAAAATACATACACTAAATCGTATTCAGGGTCAACCCAAATACAAGTCCCTGTAAAGCCGGTATGTCCGAATGTTTTTTCAGAAGCTAATTTAGAAGAAGGAGAAAGTTTTGCTACAAATTCAGGTCGGTCAAAGCCTAGTCCCCTGCGTGATATACTACTTTGTTTACTTGTAAATAACTTGATTGTTGAAGGTTTTAATATTTGGGTTCCATTATATTCACCACCATTGAGCAACATTTGACCGATTGCAGCTAAATCATAGGCAGTCGAAAATAATCCTGCGTGTCCAGATACACCGCCAAACATTGCAGCACAAGGGTCGTGAACATAACCTTGCACAAGTTGCATGCGAAATGTTTGGTCATATTGCGTTGGAGCCATACGGTCTCTGTCATAACAGCACAATGGGTTGAATGTAATGTTGTCTAAACCCATTGGACCGTAAAAATTTTCATGTAGAAACCATTCAAAAGGTTCTCCGGAAGCTTGTTCAATTATTTCTTTGAGTAAAATCATCCCTAAGTCGCTATATACATACTTCTTAGGACCCAATGGGGCTTCCACAATCTGTGTATATATTTCATAGCGATAGTCGCTGTTCATGAAAAGCCTGTCAGCAACGGGCACACAGTACATGTCGTCAGCCCGTTTTTTATATAAGCTGTCAAACATCACCCCTAAGGTGTTTTTATAGAATGGGAGCCAAGCGGGTAGTCCGGATTCATGGAGTAAGAGTTGCCTGATAGTGATGTTTTCTTTGTTGCTTTTGCGCGTCCACACTAAGTATTTACTGATTTTGTCATCTAATTTTAATTTTCCGTCCTCATAGAGTTTCATAACAGCCAAAGTGGTTGCGGCAACTTTGGTTACAGAAGCCAAATCGTAAAGATCATAAGGATTAACAGGTTCTTTTTTGTCGTAAGTGTGATAACCGTAGCTTAAATCATAGATATTTTTGCCTTTATAGAGCACTAACACTCTACAACCGGGTGCTGCATGTTTTGAAACTAATTCCATGGCAATTGTGTCAATGGATTTCAGTTTGTTGATATCGATTTTGTGTGATGAGCCTCCCGTTTTTATAGTAGGATTTGTTTGAGTTTTTTCAATGGTTTTGATACTGCTTCCTTCGCCAGATTTAAAACCTCCTATACTTACAGGCATGATACCTTTGAATGGAATTTTGCCTTTTAGTAAGTCAATAACAGCTAATTGAAATGGAATTCCATCTTCATGTGCAATGACAGCAGTTTTGAGTGTTTTGAACTTGTCTAAAATATAAGGGTTGGAGAAGAACACCAAGGTGCTTTGAGACAGGTTGTTCATGTTTTGCATGAATTTGATTTCATTGTCTGTAAAACCATAATTTTTGTTGTTCCAAATCTTGGGTTGATGTATTGAAATGACATAGTGCATTCCTTCTGTTCTTTTGTTTATTATGTTTTGATAAGCGTCCCATGCGCTGCCTCTTTTGATAAAAATTACTTCTACACTGGCTAATTCTTTCTTTGCTTTTTGAAAGTAGTCTTCCGGACGTTCATTACCCAAAACAATCAATGTGATTTTTGTTTTTGGGTTTGCACCCAAAGGCAACATTCCGTTGGCATCTTTCAACAGAATGATACTTTGTTCAGCAATGGATTTAATCAAGGAATCCGCTTCTGAAGGGAATAAATTCTTTTGAAGACTTTGGATGTCAATGGGTCTGTAGTGGCTCAAACCGGCACGTTCTTTCCATTTCAGAATTTCCATAACGCGGGTGTTTAATTCTTCTATGGAAATGCTGCCATCTTTAATGGCTTTTTTGATTTGCTCAATGGCAGACGGAATGTTCTCGGGGAAAAGAATAATATGGTTGCCGGCTAAGAATGCTTCTAATTCACCTTTCCCGGCAGGGAAAGCATTGCGTACGCCTTTCATGTTCATCGCATCTGTAATTGCAAGCCCTCTAAACTCCATCTCATTTTTGAGAATGTCAGTTACAACTGTTTTAGATAAAGAACTGGGTCTGCTTGGGCGGTTGTCTAATGAAGGAACATACAAATGTCCAAGCATAACTGCTGCAATGTCACGTCTAATGAGGTATTGAAAAGGATATAATTCCAATGAGTCTAATCGTTCTCTACTATACGGTATTACGGGTAATTCTTTATGACTGTCTGAGTCTGTGTCGCCATGTCCGGGAAAATGTTTGGCGCATGCCAGCACCCCCACGTCTTGCATTCCGTTTGCATAAGCCCAAGCCTTTTCAGCGACTTTGTATTTATTTTCTCCAAATGATCTGAAGTTAATAATAGGATTAGCAGGGTTGTTATTAATGTCGGCAACGGGTGCAAAGTTGATATGAATCCCCAGAGTTTTAAGTTGCAGTCCGATTTGTTTGCCCATTTCATAAATTAATGAGTCATTGTCCAAACTGCCAAGCGTAAGTTGGTAAGGGTATTTCATGCTTGGCTTTATTCTCATATCTAATCCCCACTCTGCATCAATACCAATAAACAAAGGGTATGTGGATATTTCTTGATAGTAATTTGTTAAGTATGCTTGTTTGAGTGGGCTACCTTGAAAAAATATCAGGCCACCAATTTTGTAATTGCGAATCAAGTCTTCGATTTCTTTTGTATGTGCTTCATCTTTATTTGAATAGGCTGCAACCATAAACAATTGCCCTATTTTTTCATCCAGTGTCATTTGTTTTATTGTATGCTCATACCATCTTACATCGATAGTACGACTAATCACAGGTGGAGGCTCTTGATTGTGAGCATGTTGAGTTGCGGAACCTGCGCCAAGACCAATTATGAATAAAATTGAGAGTATGATTGATTGTTTAATTCGCATGAATACTTGTATCTGTAATGATTTTATACTTTGCAAATTTTATTCCGTCTGAGTTTATACTGAAAAATACTTGCAAACACTTGTGGACTGAAACACTGTGAACGTTCTTAATAGAGGAAAGTGTTTTTATCTACCTTTGTCGTGTTGCTCTGAAGGGATGTTTATCAATATTCATCATGTAAAAAATATGGCAGTGCGAACTGCTGTTTTTAGCATTTTTTCTAATGCATGTCTTGCATTGATTAAATGGATAGCCGGTGTGTTTGGCAACTCTTATGCACTGATTGCAGATGCAATTGAATCCTCTGCGGATGTGTTCTCGTCATTATTGGTCTTTTTTGGAATTAAATATGTTCAAAGACCTGCAGATGAGAATCATCCCTATGGACACGGAAGGTTAGAGCCGTTAATTACTTTTACTGTTGTTGCCTTTTTGGTGTTTTCCGCAATTGCCATTGCTTATCAATGCATTGTCAATATTAATACTCCTCATGAAAGCCCTAAGTTGTTTACCTTGTTTGTACTTGCACCTATTATTATCTGGAAAGAAATTACTTTTCAAATCGTGTTAAAGCGAGCCAAGCAGTTGGGCAGTAGTTCTCTCAAAGCAGATGCTTGGCATCATCGAAGCGATGCCATTACTTCTGTTGCTGCATTCATTGGAATCAGTATTGCCTTAATCATGGGCAAAGGTTATGAAGCTGCAGATGATTGGGCTGCTTTGTTCTCTTCGGTGTTTATCCTTTATAATGCATACAGAATATTCAGACCTGCGTTGAGTGAAATTATGGATGAGCATTTGTATGATGAATTGGCTGATAAAATTCGTGATAGGGCAATTAAAGTGAAGGGGGTAAGAGCTACTGAGAAATGTTTTATTCGCAAAATTGGCATGATGTATCATGTGGATTTGCATGCTTTGGTTGATGCAGATTTGTCTGTTCGAGAAGGTCATGCTATTGCGCATAGATTGCAAGATGCACTAAAGGAAGGTATTCCTCAAATTTCCAATGTCTTTATCCATATAGAGCCTTTTGAGAAGGAATAATGCGAACTCTTTTCAATTTTATGCATTACTTTGAGCTGAAAATAGCGCGCGTAATTGAAGTGTAATAAAGGCTGATATAACAAAAGGGAAAGTGAGTTGCATGAATGCAAATTTTGACATCAATAAACTGAATGTTGTTGCAAGAATTACCGAGCATAACACCCACAAACCGTCTGAAATTTTATTACCTGCAAAAACAATTGCACATAAAACTGCATTGAAACTGAATAGTCCTAACTGTATCGCTTCATATTGTGAAGTAAATGCAGAAGATAGCATTGCTGCAATAACAGATGCAGCTAATCCATACAGCGCAGCAATCGGAGTATGAATGAAGATAGCACAGAAAAAGAGCAGACCTGCAATTGCTGAACTCTGAAAGATAACTTGACCAAAACCTCGAAATGCGAAAGCAAAGTCGTTTGTAGAGTCAATTGATTCCATTGCAGGAAAGATTGCCAATTCCGGACTAAATAAGTTGAGCAGGTAAACTGCACCCCATGTTACTACAACAAAAGGGAGTGTGAATACAGAGATTTTTTTTAAAATAAAGAAGTGCTGCAAGATGCTTGCAAGCGCACTGCCAATAATGATAAATATCCACACAATGAAGGATGGTTCAAACATGAGGGTAAGTGCAACGCCTACCAAAGCCGCACTAAAACCATATAAACCTTTGCCAATATTTGTGTTGTCAAATTGTAACATCTTTGCGACAAAAGTTCCGGTAAGTGTTGCAATTAGAGCTGCCAGACCCATAGTCCAAGAACCCATACAAATCCCAATTAAGAATACGCTGCCTGTTACGGCATTTTCTTGTAACATGATTTGTCCGAGACCTTTCATTACGATTGTCAAAAGATCAATGGAGTGCTGAAAGAATGTAGGTCTTGTTGTTATGCTATTGAGTTTAAAATTGCTGATTGTACTGATTTTATGCAAAAATATAGTGGTTTTATTCAGGTTTGAGAAACCGCCATTCTAATTTATGCATATTTTTAGCAGTTTCTTCAAAAATATGAATATTCTTTTTCGGTACGGCTAAAGTAAAATTGCCTTTGGAGTCGTAATTTTTTTCATGAACCCTTGCATTGTATTGTTTTGCTAATTGCCATACCAGTGCCTCATCAACAAAATCAAAACTTATTGAGTAATAAAATTCAATTGCCTTTTCAATCAATGGAGTTGATTGTAAAACAAGTTTCGCTGTTTCTCCGTATGCTTCAATTAATCCGGGTACACCCAACAGTTTGCCGCCAAAATACCTTACAACAACAATCAATGTATTTGTCAAATCTAAGGATTGAATTTGGCGGAGTATAGGTCTGCCGGCAGTATTGGCAGGTTCGCCATCATCATTAAACCTTTGATTGGACTTGTCTATATTGAGGATGTAGGCATAACACCAATGTGTTGCATCAGGATATTGTTGTTTTATCTGTTCCAGATGTGCTTTGATTTCATTTTCGGATTTTACTGGAAAAAGAAAGCCGTAGAATTTACTTCCTCTAATGTTTAATCTTGAAGTTGCAGGGGTTTGCGGTTCTTTGTATGAATCATCAAACAGCATGCGAATTATAAATGGTTGTTAAGGTGTCTTCTTTTAAGTCTTGAAAGAGTGGAGTAAAATTTTTAGGTAAATCTGGACTTTCTATTCCTGATTCAAATTGTGTTTTTTTTGATTTTAATACTCGAATTTCATCCCAGCAATTTTGCTGAATGAAACTGTCCAATAACTTCCTTCCTCCTTCTACCACCACTGAACTATATCCTTTATTTAAGATAAAAGTCAATATCTGCTCGAGTTCGTATGTGTCCATCTCGACAAGTGTTGCACCATTCAGGTTGCTGATTTTATGTTGATTGCCTATGACAAAAATTGGCAATGACAGCGAAAAAAAATCCAATGCTCCAAACTCCTGTGTAGCACTGCCTAAGACGATTCGTGCAGGACTGCTGCCTGTCCATAGTCGGTTGTTTAACAAGGGCTTGTCTTGGAGTAGAGTGTTCTTGCCTATCATAAATGCAGATTCTTCGCTCCTCCATTTGTGTAAAAGAGTTTGAGCCATTGAACCGCTTATTTGTTTTTGATTGATTTTGCTCCCACTCATGAAGCCATTGCTTGTTTCAGCCCATTTAAGAATCACATAAGGTCTATGCTTTTCTTGGTTGCAAATAAATCTGCGGTTGGCAAACTCGGCTCTTTCTTTTAGAACCCCCGTATCGACCTTGACTCCATTTTGTTTCAACATTTCCAATCCTTTGCCACTCACTTTTGGATATGGGTCTAACATTGCAATAACAACATGGGGTATTTGATGTTGCAAAATAAGTTCAGTACAAGGAGGTGTTTTCCCTTGATGACAACAAGGTTCAAGCGTTACATAGAGCGTAGCATCTTTTAATAATGTACAGTCTTTACCTGAAACACTTTGTATTGCCTCCACTTCTGCATGTGCACCTCCGTATTGTTTGTGATACCCCTCCCCAATAATTCTGTTATTGTGAACAATAACACAACCAACCAGAGGGTTTGTTTGTGTATGCCCTAAACCTTTGAGCGAAAGGTCAATAGCGCGTTGTATGTATTGTTCAGGAGAAGGAACCACAATCAAAAGTTTATTGGTGAGTAGAAGCCCATGCAGCAGGGTCGCTGCTCCATGATTCGAGGGTGGCTTTGTGTTGTGTTGAAATATAGCCTGATTTAACCGCTTCTTCCAACAAAACTGTATAATTGCTTAAATATATATATGGACAAGATGCCTGTTTGAAACGTTCTAGAGCATCAGGAAAGCCATAAGTGAAGATTGAAACTAACCCTAATGCGTTTCCACCACTCGCACGTAAATTCTCTAAAGCAGCTAAACTGCTTTTTCCGGTAGAAACTAAATCCTCAATCAACACAACGTTGGCTCCTTCTTTTAAATAGCCTTCTACGGAGTTCTTCATTCCATGTTTTTTGGCTTCAGGTCTTATGTAAATATATGGCAAACCCATTGCATCTGCGATTAACGCACCTTGGGCAATACCGGCAGTGGCAATCCCTGCGATACATTCAACATCTTTGAAATACTTTTTGATGATTGTTACAAATGTGTCGCGGATAAAAGTCCTTGCTTCCGGATAGGATAAGGTGATTCTGTTGTCACAGTAAATGGGTGAAAGTAAGCCGGACGTCCAGGTGAAAGGATTGTCGGGACTAAGTTTTACAGCCTTCACTTCGAGTAAGTAATTTGCTACTTTTGCAGATATTTCTTTGTCAGTCATGAGCAAACAAAATTATACTATTTTCATTAATCAATCTTCGATTTCATTAGTGCCGATTGCTCAAAACTTAAACATAGAAATCTCGTTATCGCGCTTTAAAATTTTGGCAAATAAATGCTTGAATGCAGCCAATGATGTCATTGAGCATTTTGAGGTTCCTACAAAATCCCCAATTAAATTATTGCACCTATTAAAAAAAGAGTATTGTTATATACAGGCTGCAGGAGGGATAGTTGAACACGATAGTCAATATCTTTATATAAAGAGATTTGGTCTATGGGATTTGCCTAAAGGCAAAATTGAGAAAGATGAATCAATAAAAAATGCTGCACTACGAGAAGTAGAAGAGGAGTGTGGGATTACCAATCTTAAAATTGTCAGAGATTTGCCAAATACATATCATATTTATAATTTTAAATCTAAGCCTGCTCTTAAAGAGACGTTTTGGTTTTTAATGAGCATCACAGGGCAAATCTCAAATTTGAAACCACAGACAGAAGAAGGAATTACTGAATTGCGTTTTGATCGTAAGGATTTCTTGTTACAAGATTCAACAGAATCATACAGTAGTTTGAAATTTTTGATGCATTCGTTTGTTCATTCATAGTCATTGTGTTCACGAGGTTTTTATCTTTATAGGTGTGTAGAAGGGACATGGCAAATCAATTTTTTAAATTCAAGCAATTTGAAATTCTTCAGAAGAAGAATTCTATGAAGGTTACTACCGATGCATGCATCTTGGGTGCAATGGCTGACTTTTCAGGTTGTAGTGAAATTTTAGATATAGGAGCGGGGACGGGATTACTTACGTTGATGCAAGCGCAAAAGTTCCCAAATGCTTCTTATACAGCAGTTGAAATTGAAGAATCGGGATTTGAGGAGTTGGTTGAAAATTGTAAACAATCTGCTTGGAGTAAAAGGATTGATTGTGTAAACAAAAATATTCTTGATTTTGCACAAGAGCCTTCGAATCATTATAGGTTTGATGGAATTATTACAAACCCTCCATTCTTTCGTGCAAATCTAAAATCTCCTGTTTCAGAACGAAACCGTGTGCGACATGAAGACGGTGTGTTGAGTATGACGGAGTTGTTGGCATGTATTGACTTGTTGTTAAAAACGCATGGCAAATGTTTTTGCTTATATCCGTACAGACGATTTGAAGAGTTTTTACATTCAAGTAATGCACAACAATTAGTGTGTAGAAACGTGGTTTTCCTACAAAATTCACCGAATAAAGAACCTCAGTTATTTATTGCGGAAATAGGAAAGGAGTCTGACACACTTTCTTTCCAAGAGCGGAAGTTCAATATACGGAATTCTGATTTAAACTATTCCAAGGAGTTTGTTGAGTTGATGAGATCTTATTATTTGTAAAGAAGAACACGTCTGTTGACTTTGTGTTTCTTTTGAATTGTGCTTAATCTTCAGTAACTTTGCAGCCCTTTTTAATTAGGCATTCATGATTACTTGTAACAACTTGTCACTGCGTTTTGGAAAACGTGTTTTATTTGATGAAGTAAATGTAAAATTTACGAGCGGAAATTGCTATGGAATTATAGGCGCGAATGGTGCCGGCAAATCTACTTTTTTGAAAATTATCACCGGTGAAATCGACCCTAACACAGGCTCGGTGGATATCGAAAAAGGAAAACGTATGGCCGTCCTTAAACAAAATCACTTTGAATTTGATCAGTTTGAGGTGTTGCAAACGGTGATTATGGGGCATAAAGATTTGTATGCAATTATGCAAGAAAAGGATGCGTTATATGCCAAATCTGATTTTAGTGATGAAGATGGGGTACGTGCTGCAGAGTTGGAAGAAAAATTTGCGGAAATGGAAGGTTGGAATGCCGAAAGTGATGCAGGTACTTTGCTCAACGGCTTAGGAATTTCAGATGATTTTCACTACAAAACAATGCACGAGCTAAGTAATAACCAGAAGGTGCGCGTATTGCTTGCTCAAGCTTTGTTTGGCAATCCTGATATCCTGATTATGGATGAGCCGACTAACGACCTTGATGTTCATACTATTGCTTGGTTGGAAAATTTCTTAGCTGATTTTGAAAACCTTGTATTGGTTGTAAGTCACGACCGACATTTCTTGGACTCCGTTTGTACTCACGTAGCGGATATTGATTACAGCAAAATTCAAGTCTTTACAGGTAACTATAGCTTCTGGTATCAAAGTAGCCAATTGGCATTGAGACAAAGACAAGAACAAAATAAGAAATCAGAAGAAAAACGTAAAGAGCTGCAGGAATTTATTGCACGATTTAGTGCCAATGCTGCTAAGTCTAGACAAGCAACAAGTAGGAAAAAATTACTTGAAAAGCTGAATATTGAAGAGATTAAACCTTCGAGCAGAAAGTATCCTGCAATTTTTATAATCCCGGAACGAGAAGCAGGTGATCAAGTGTTAAAAGTGGAAAATTTGAGTTATAAGCAGGATGGAGAAAATCTGTTTACTAAGGTGAATTTCACTGTTAATAAAGGCGATAAGATTGCATTTCTATCTAAAAACACTCTTGCATTAACAAGGTTTTTTCAAGTGTTGGCTGATGAAATGAAGCCGACAACCGGAAGCTATCATTATGGTGTTACCATAAAGAAAGGGTATTTGCCCAATGACAATTCAAAGTATTTTGAAGGTATAAATCTAAACCTTGTTGATTGGCTGAGACAATTCTCAAAAGAAAAAGATGAAACTTTTATTCGCGGTTTCTTAGGAAAAATGTTGTTTAGTGGTGAAGAATCACTTAAAAGTGCAAAAGTGTTATCAGGAGGAGAGAAAGTTAGGTGTATGTTGAGTAAATTAATGTTAGAACAACCCAATTTTGTCATCGCTGATGACCCCACTAACCACTTGGATTTGGAATCTATTCAATCGTTGAACAATAGTTTTGTTGATTATAAAGGCACAATTGTATTTCAATCTCATGACCATGAGTTTATTCAAACTGTGGCAAACCGTATCATTGAAATTACACCAAATGGAATCATAGATAAGATTTGTACTTATGATGAATATTTGGAAGACGAATCGGTTCAGCAAAGAAAAACAGAGCTATATGGTTCTGCCCCGAGTGCTTAATTCATATCAATGAAATTCCTTGTCTTACACGGACCTAATCTCAATTTGCTTGGAAAGCGGCAACCTGAAATCTATGGATTTGAGCGTTTTGAAGACTTTTTAATTGAAATGCGCAATCGTTTTGCAGGTGTGCAGATTGACTATTTTCAGAGTAATCACGAGGGAGATCTGATTGATTTTGTTCAAAAAAGCGAATCACAATACCAAGGTGTTATTTTTAATGCAGGAGGATTTTCTCATACTTCTGTTGCGATAGCTGATGCGGTTGCTGCAGTGAATGTTCCCTATGTTGGGGTGCATATCAGTAATGTTTATGCACGCGAACGCGAAAGACATATTGATTTGCTGGCGAAATATTGCGTAGGTACTATTACAGGGTTAGGAATGAAAGGCTATGAGTTAGCATTGCAGTACCTTATTGATATTCAAAAGTAACTAGTTTATATTTGTTGAATAGGCTTAGTCCTCAAGTTGAATAAGGAAGCCTAATGTATGTTGGTTAAATGTTCTATAATCTTGCCCGAGTTTTTGATTCCAAGTATAGCGATATCCGATATTTAATTTGTCGGCAATTGGAATCCAACATCCTACACCAAAACATACACTGCTTATCATGCTGTTAAATCCTGCTCTATGGTTTTGATTGATAATGTCAATATTGTACCCAATTAAGCCATAAGGTTCTACCATCTTAGGTTTTTCACTCAAAAAGAATTTCCCGTTATTGGGATTTAAGATCATGCCGAAACCGATACGCTCAAAGTCAGAGCCAAACTCGGCTTGAAAATCAGGTCCCATGTTTTTAATATGCCCTAAAGCGATTTGTGTATATGGAGTTAAGTATTTAGAAATCGGATATCCATACTCAATTTGACTAAAGGCGGACATTCTTTTGTTGTGTGGTGTAGGGTTGTTAAGCCATTTTGAAGAGAAATCAATTGCCCCGCCTTGAACAGCAAGATATTGCTTGTTGACGATTTGAGCCTGCGTTGTGCCACAGAGCCAATTGAAAACAAAAGTCAATATGATGATACTCCTAAATGGCATTGAGCAAAGTTATGGATTTGTTAGAATTTGCGGTTGTGCTCTCTTTCTATATCTTTCTTTTTAATGTCTTCGCGTTTGTCAAAGAGCTTTTTCCCTTTGGCAAGTGCAATTTCGATTTTAATAAAACCACGTTCACTCAAAAAGATGCGCACAGGGATAATCGTATATCCTTCTGTTTCTATACCTTTTTTGAGTTTTCTAAGTTCTTTTTTTGTAAGCAATAACTTGCGCGAACGCAAAGGATCGTGATTTAAATAGCTGCCAAATTTCCATTCGGAAATGTGCATGTTCTTTATGAACAGTTCAGTGTCTTCAAATACACAGTAAGCCTCAGAAATTGAGGCGTTGTTTTGTTTGATTGATTTAACTTCGGTTCCTGTCAAAGACAAACCTGCGGTAAACCGTTGCTCTAAAGCATAATTGAACCCTGCTTTTTTGTTTAGTATATTCAAATTTGCCATGATTGATACTATTGCAAAGATTGAAAGATTGAGTTGATTTTTTCTTTAGTCAAAATCTTTTGACCTTGTGTCCCGGTTGCTATTACCCGATTACCAACACGAGCAGTAAAGTTGCAATGAATAGCGTTCCCTTTCAATTCGCAAATTGTAACTTCAAACTCAACCTTTTGCCCCACCAGTGCAGGTGATAAATGTTGAATTGTTAGAAATGTGCCAATTCCTTCTTCGTGCGCTTCTTTCATTTCTAATACAAATTGACGACAAGCCCATTCTGCATCCCTTCCCAACGCAAACGTGCTATATACAGGGTGCACCTTGTCGTCTGTGAATGACGCAATGTCGTTTTCTGTTACTGTTTTTGACCAAAATTTGGTGTTGCCTACACTAAAGAGATTTTTCATTATTCGCCTTTATGCTTTCTTTCTTCTTCTTCCTTTTTCTTTTTCTCTTCTCTTTCTTTTTCGATTAATTTATTAATGTATTCTTGATCAATCATTTGATTCTGTTTGTTGTCGGGTTGGTTGGTGGTTGTTTCTATGTTCTCTACAACAGGAGCAACAGGGTTGTTGGGGTCGATTTTGAACCGCAAAAGAATATCCTTATACATACGTACAAGTGAGTCTAATTCATTGTTCTTTTCTTCAAGTTGATTTATTCGCGCATCGCGTTTGATGATTTGATTTGAAATAGAGGTGTTGTCCGATTTTAATTGTCTGTTTTCTTCTTCTAATTGAGTGATTTTGTTTTCTAATTCGGTAACCTTGTCTTTTTGTGTAGTTACAAGATTGGTAAGATTGATAACAATGTCTCCGCTTTGTTGTGATTGCACTTCATCCTTAAACTTTTGAAGGCGCACTAATTCTGCTTTTGATTTAAGTAATTCTGCTTTTAATGCATCGTTTTCATTACTCAGTTCTCTTACCTTAGACCCAAGTTCTCTGTTTCTGTTAACCAGCGCGGTGTCCATCCCGTAGTTCTGATTAGTATTCACAGAAGGAGTAGTATTGCAGTTCTTTAATCTTGTTTTGAGTTCCTCAATTTCAGCATCTTTCTTTTCTAAATCTTTGCGTAGTTGAATAATGATTTGAGATAAAGCCAAGTCTTCCGGACTCGCGTTGGGATCTACGATAGGATTCTGTTTAATACTTTCTTCACCGGATAATTGTACAAAACCAAAAGATGCTCTGGAAGAAGGTCCAATATAAAGACCAAATGAGCCTTTGGAGAGTTCTATTTCAGAAAATGTAGTTATGTATTTTTGGTTAATATAGAGGTCATATACCTTGTTGCTTGTCTTTACCGTGATTTCATTGTAATCTTTTGTGATTGCAAATGAATTATTTACCCATCCATCCTTACCTTTTGATATGGGTGCTAATCTATCAGGATACACTCTGCTAATTCTGTATTGTCTTTTTTGATTTACCTCAATCAGTATGCCCGATGATTTCTCTTTGTCTGCCATCACAATGATACCCGCAGCGGATTTTTTTCCATTGTATTTAATAAGCGTAAACCCAACTCTGACCTCATACGATTGGTGCTTTTCATTTAGATTTGGAATGACAAAATATCCAAGTTGAGGATTTTTGCGTATTAGATCAAAGCTGTTTGCTTGTTTAATAAAAAGATTATCTATGTTGAATGTTTGAGTCCAAATCTCATTTTTAGTGGAGGTAAAATCGTCTTTAAACAAGATTTTGTTAAAATCCTTTGCTACTTCTTGACTAAATAGGCTCGTTGGTATAAAAGCAAGTAAAATGAATTTGAAAAGTTTCATATTTGCGCTTCGTTTTAGCGTATGGCAAAAGTACTAAAATCAATGGGATTGAGTTTAAACATAATATCAAGGTATATAGAGAGGTGGCTTATCGTTTGTTTAGTATTGATTCCCCTTGTTATTCAACAATCTTGCAAAAATGATATTGAAGTTTTTACAGAATATAAAGAACAAGCTATTGTGTATGGATTACTTGATTTAAGCCAAGAAACACAGTATCTGAAGATTCAGCGGACCTTTCTGAATCCAAATTCAACAGCACATGAGATTGCCCAACTCAAGGACTCTCTTTATTTTGAGGATGCATCCGTAAAGTTAATAGAAGAACAAACAGGTAAAGAAATAGAGTTTCAACGGATTGACAGTATTCCGAAGGATTCGGGTTTCTTTCAAAATAGTACCAACTATTTATATGCATCGAATGTACTTTTAGATGCAAAATACACGTATAGGTTATTAATTAAAAACAATAAAACCGGTTATACTGCAACAGGAAGAACACAAATTGTTCGTGCGCCAATAGTGAATTTCCCTGTATCAATCAATAATCCCTTTTTCTCTGTTTCACCAAAACTCAATGTCAATCTTAGATTTGTCAATGGACTGAATGCGAAGTCTCAAGATGCATATTTTGAATTTACTGTGGCAGAGTTTCCCGAATCCGATACTACACAAACAACATTTAAGAAAATTCAATGGCATTTTGTAACAAACTTAGTCAATGAGGGAGGAGCTCCCTATATGCCCGGTAATCGCGCTACTTCAGTACCCGGAATTGGTTTCTATGATTTCTTTTTGGGGAATATGGATAATGGTGTTTTTAATACAGATAAGTATGTTCAGAGAAGAATTGTACGTACTGATTTTGTCCTGATTAGTGCTTCACAAGATTTGGCTGATTTTGTCGCTGCTTCTACACCATCTATTGGTATTGTTCAAAAGCAAATAGATTTTAGCAACGTGCAAAATGGTCTTGGAATATTCTCAAGCAGGTACACTTATCGTGTAAATAAAGTTGCAATAGATCCTGCTATCATTGGGTACTTCAATAGCTTGGATTATAAGAAGTATAACGTACTAAGATTTATTGAATAAATCAGTTATGCAGTTGCTGCTGCACCGGTATTTCTTTGCTCGTTAACTTTTTTGTAAAAATCTTCTTTGCTTATTTCTTCTTCTTGAATTGTAACAATCTCTTTTAGTTTGTTTGTTACCTTCCTTCTCAATGCTATGTCATGCATTTTTTGAACAAATGCATATTCTTTAAGCTGTTTAAGGGCGTAATCTTTAACCATGTCAGGAGTAGCATTAGGAATGCCATATTGTCTAAAAAGTCCAATGCTATAAGCAATTGCAGTATCTTCTAATTCTTCAGGAGCAATTTCAATTTTGTTCTCTGCAGCAATCTTTTCGCGAATCAACATTCTTCTTAATGCAAATGCCTCTTGTGCATAACGATCTTCAATATTGCTTTCATTGTATTCACCATCTTTGCTCTCAATGAGCCATCTTTTCAGGAAATTGTCGGGCAATGACAAAGGATGGTTTTCGTCCAATTTCTTGTCAAGATAATGTTCAAATAATTGTTCAGCTTCTTCTGCATAATATTCGCTCATGTTTTCAGACAATTTGGCTCTAAAGGCTGTTTCATCTGTGATGCCGCTGTTTGGAAATACTTTGTCAAAAAGGCTTTGGTTGATTTCGGAAGGGACGTGTGATTTTACTTCATGAATTTCTAACTCAAACACAGGGTTTAAGTCGTTCACCACTTCTTCACCTACTTCCAAAGTCCTTGCAATCATTGCATGATCATTCTTGTATATCTTAAATACATCAATCTGGAATACATCATCTTTCTTCTTGCCAATCAACAAGTTTTTAATTTCCTCATCCTCAATGTTTTTTAAAGAAAAAGAGATGTGTTTATGATGAATGCCGCCTTCCAGATGTTTGCCGTCATTGTCAAGCTCGTTGATAGCAGCGTAAATTAAGTCGTCTGCTTCCACAATATCCTTTTCTTTCATGTCGCCAAATCTTTCTGTAAGGAACTTGATTTCTTCTTCTATTTCATTTGCCGGTAATTGTATTTTATATCTTTTAACCGTGTCTTTATCTGAGATGTTTAATGAAACTTCGGGAGCAAGTCCTATGTCAAAAGAAAGCGTAAAATCCTTTGGGTTAGCAAAGTCAAGAGGCTGTTGGTCTTTTGATTCAATTGGACGTGCCAAAATTTCAATGTTATTATCCTTTAGGTAGTCATTTACAGATTTGTTGGTGAGTTCATTGATTTCATTGATAAGTATAGATTCACCATACATTTTCTTCACCATACCCATAGGTGCTTTACCGGTTCTGAAACCTTTGATAGCAACTTTCTTTTGTTGTTTCTTTAGTTGATTCTCAACATTTGGTTGATAGTCATCGGGTGTAAAAGTAACTGTCAGTGTTGCAGACAGGTCAGCATTTTTATTAAATTGAATATCCACGGATTAATAATATAAATTGAATTGAAATTTTCTCAAAAAAGAGTGCGGATGAAGGGAGTCGAACCCCCACGGGTTGCCCCGCTAGATCCTAAGTCTAGTGCGTCTACCAATTTCGCCACATCCGCATTCGATAAAATAAAGAACACTTCTTTTTGAGGGGTGCAAATATAAATCTTTTTTGTTGCCAATGAAATTCATTTTTAAAAATTCTATGCTAAGTAAATTCCTCATTTTTTCACACTATGCGTACATTTTTAATTCTAAAGACTTGTTGAATATCTTAGTTTTGCATAACAGAAACACTAATAAAATCTATGGTTACAGAAGTGAGTGAGTCGGAGCTTGAAAAACACACAAAAGAAGAGCTTGAAAACAAAGAAATTATTAATCGTTACAGGCGGCTCTTGCGTTCGGTAAGATTTCCTTTGTCTAAAGAAGATAAAAAACTAATTCGTGATGCTTTTGATCTCGCCTTGGATGCACATAAAGGAGTCAGAAGGAAGTCCGGTGCTCCATACATTTTTCATCCTATCGAAGTTGCCAGAATTGCTGCACGCGAAATAGGGTTGGGCGCAACCTCAATAGCCTGTGCTTTAATCCATGATGTGGTAGAAGACAGTGATTATACACTGGATTATATCAAACGAAAATTTGGAACCAAGGTTGCTCAGATTGTAGATGGATTAACCAAGATTTCAGGGGTGTTTGACTACACTGATTCAATGCAGGCAGAGAATTTTCGCAAAATGCTGCTTACATTGTCAAAAGATGTTAGAGTGATATTGATTAAACTATGCGACCGATTACACAATATGCGCACATTGGATTCAATGTCGCGAAAAAATCAGCTCAAGATTGCTTCCGAAACGTTGTTTTTTTATGCTCCCTTAGCGCATCGATTGGGTTTGTATGCCATCAAAACTGAATTGGAAGACTTAGCGATTAAATATACTGAAAGAAAAAAGTACAATGATATAAGCAATAAGTTGAAGGAAACTAAAGCCTCTCGTGATCGCTATATGAGACGCTTTGCTGAACCCATTAAAACAGCTTTGGATAGTCAAAAAATTCAATATGAATTAAAAGGTAGGGTAAAGTCAATTTACAGTATTCTTCAAAAAATGGAAAAACAACAAGTGCCATTTGAAGAAGTGTATGACTTATTTGCAATCAGAATCATCATTGATTCAAAAATGGAAAACGAAAAGGCGGATTGCTGGAAGGTGTATTCGTTAATAACAGATATTTATTACCCCAATCCTTCAAGATTGCGAGATTGGATATCGCAACCCAAAAGCAACGGATATGAATCGTTGCATACAACAGTGATGGGACCCGGAGGGATGTGGGTAGAAGTGCAAATTCGAACTAAACGAATGGACGAAGTGGCTGAACAAGGTTATGCCGCACATTGGAAGTATAAGAATCACGGGGCAGAAAAGGAAGCCGGACGTGGTTTGGATGACTGGTTGTTAAGGGTGAAAGATGTGTTGGAGAATCCTGGCCCCAATGCAATGGATTTCCTTGATCAATTCAAAAGTCAATTGATGGAAGATGAGATTTTTGTTTTTACCCCAAAAGGAGAACTCAAAAGTCTGCCTGCTAATTCTACCGCACTTGATTTTGCATTTGAAATCCATACGGAAATTGGTATAAAATGTATTGGTGCTAAGGTTAACAATAAGTTGGTGCAACTCAAAACCAAGTTGTCAAATGGTGATCAGGTGGAAATATTAACCTCTGATAAGCAATCGCCTAAAGAGGAGTGGTTTGGATATGTTGTTTCGGGTAAAGCTAAAAACAAGCTTAAAGATTACTTTAATGAGGAAAAGCGCAAGGATGCGGAAAAAGGAAAAGAAATACTCAAAAGAAAGTTCAAAACTACAAAAATTGTTTTTTCGGATGAACATATAAACAGGGTTGTTGAATTTTATAAAGAACGCTCAGCTACTGATTTGTTTGCTTCTATTGGTAAGGGGTTGTTCCCAATAGAAAATGTTGATATTAAAAAAGTATTTGCAAAAACAAAAAAACAGAAGACAATTGAAATCAAACCGGCTCCGGTCATTAAGTTTCCTGATAAAGGCTCGAGTATTATTGTAGGCGATACTCCGGAATTGTCTTACAAATTAGCTCCCTGTTGTAATCCTATACCGGGTGATGATATATTTGGGTTTGTTACAGTAGGTGAAGGGGTGAAAATTCATCGAACTAACTGCCCGAATGGTATCTCCTTGATGTCAAATTATGGCTATCGAGTGATTAAAGCTGAATGGCAAGAGCAATATAGCAACAGTGCCAAGCAGTTCTTAGTCGGAATCAAAATTGAAGGAATTGACGATGTTGGGGTTTTGAGTAGTTTAACTGATATTATCTCAAAATCCATGAAGGTAAATATCAAATCAATTACTGTGAAATCAAATGCCGGTACTTTTGAAGGCAAGATTCTATTGTTTATCACAGACACGAAACACTTAGATGAGTTAATTAACAACATAACCACAAAACATCAGTACATGAAAGTAACTCGGATAGATGTTTCAGGATAGGAGTAGCTAAATAGTAAGTTCCAAGCCGTCAAAACCAAGGTGGATACCCTGTGGAAGCTCTTTTTCGACTTCGTTATGCAAGCCAAGTTGATGGCTTATATGTGTTAAAAAAGTTCTCTCTGCTTTTACCTCTTGCACAATCGCAATCGCTTCATCTAATGTGAAGTGTGAAATGTGTTTCTGTCGTCTAAGCGCATTTAATACTAAGACTTTTGCACCTCTTATCTTGTCAAGTTCCTTAGGTTCAATGTGGTTTGCATCTGTAATATAAACGAAATCTTGAATCCGAAACCCCAAAACCGGTAAATAGTAATGCAAGACTTTGATGGGTGAAACTTGAATGTCTTCTATCAAAAATGGGTGCTCAGTATTAATAGTGTGTAATTTGACTTCAGGAATGCCTGGATATTTTTCATCAGAAAAAACATAATGAAACTCACGTTTTAGTGCATCTTGGACATTTGTTGTGGCATAAATATTTATTGCCTTTTTTGAAAAATAATTGAAAGCACGAATGTCATCCATGCCTGCAATGTGGTCTTTATGTTCATGTGTAAAGATGAGCGCATCTAATTGCTTGGTATTGCTCCGTAACATTTGCTGCCTAAAGTCAGGACCTGAGTCAATGACAAGTACCTTGTTATTTATTTCAATTTTAATAGATGTTCTTAAACGTTTGTCTTTGGGGTTGGACGATTGACAAATTTCGCAAGGGCAGGCAATTACAGGTACACCTTGTGAGGTTCCGGTTCCCAAAAAAGTAACTTTCATTTGTTGTGCAAATATAGAATCGGCTTACGGCTTATATTTGACTTTCCGCAAAAATGTTTCTGCGTCACTCATGTTCATTAATTCCTTTAATGTGATTGAAGGATTTTTTTTCATAAAAGCATGTACAGCTTGCCAGCCTACAAACTTTCCTAACATAGGAGGGGTGTTGGGAGGTACTCCTGGAGCGGTTGTAAATGGTCCTTCTGTAAAATATCTCATATACGTTCGCTTTTCGGTTGAATATAGAATATCCTCCTTGATGATATATTCCCAAATGTTCTTTTCTTCTTCTTTGCAAAACTTATATTCTTCTGGAGTGTAGCCTATAATCAGGTGTTTGGGTAAATTCGGCATCATCGCTTCAGTGAAATACAGCAGTCTGCCCCAGTAAAACATGTTGTCTGCAAAACTGTTCTCGCGATTTGTAGTATAAAACATGTCATTTCCTAATGCCACCAGTGTTAAAGCTGAGATGTTATCGGGGACGAGCAGTTTGTGAAAATAATTTTCGATAGGAGGTTGCAAACTCTTATACATATAAAAAGTGTCGCCTAAGTGCATGTCTAAAGAAATCCCAACATAGCCTTGCCCGATTGGGTTAAGTGTCATGCTGAAATTAGAAAAGAAGGTAACAATATCCGGTATGCTGTCGTTTGGGAAGTAGTATTTAAAATGTTTGAAAGCATTTGTCAATTCCTTTTCTTGAGATGAAAAATCTTTGAAATGAGCATTCATAATAGACATTAATCTGTCTAATGTTTGACTTGCAAGTATTTTTTTGAGCACTTGTTTTGTTTCGGGAGCATCAGCGTTTCCAATGCCCATCATGCCGGGAGCTTCTATCCAGTCATAATAAAACTGCCCATATTTGTTTTTGAGTTCTGATAATCCTTGTTCAAAAGCCGCATCAGACTGAAGTGAGCCTTTTAGTTTGTAGAAATCTTGCTCAAATCGCTTGATTTGAATTTTAATGTCTATTTTGCTTGTGTCCACATCAAGAGGATTGTCGTTGCAACCTACAATTATCAAAGAGAATAGCACTATAAATAAGTTTTTTAATCGAGTATGCAGCATTGAATTTTTTTTCTGATTTTTGCGCAAAATAAACATCAAATTCGCATCTTGTATTATGAAAGCAAATTTTAATTTCAAATTATTGTCAGTTCTCTTCATCCTTTTTGGTTTTTCTTATTCATCAAAAGCCGCAGAAGGGGATAATAAGATGTTCCAATTAGGTTTAACCGGTTCGGGAAATTTCTGTTGGAGCAGTGGTGCTGTGAAACCACTTTATTCTAATGGTTTAGGACTCGGTTATTCTATAGGAATAATGGGGGATTGGAACTTGATGAAATCTAAGAGCAATTATTTTATGTCATTTGAACTACTCACTTCCAATCTTGGCACGAGAACCAGATTTGATAATAGCTTTGTTTTAACAAATAAGAAAGATAGTATTTTGTATGAAAATATTGAACACACTTATAGGCTGACCTATATTGAAGTTCCTATTTCACTTAAGTTGAAAATTAATGAGATTGGTTATATTACTTGGTTTGCACAGTTTGGGCTGGCTCCCAGTATTTTATATAAAACAAAAGCAAAGTTCAGGGCTGAAAGGGTGGGAACACATGACAAACTCACAACCGAATATTTTAACAATAATGCAAAAGAAGGAGACGATATAAACCAAGAGTTTTATGATTACAAAGATGATGTTCGTTTTTATAGAATTGCAACTTTCCTTGGTGCAGGAATGGAATATCGTTTTTCAGGTAATACCGCTTTTGTAGCCAGTGTTAGGTTTAATAATGGATTAAATGATATACTGACAGAGAAGAAATTGAAAGTTCACAATGCTTTTGTTGCACTGCACGCAGGAATATTGTTTTAATTAAAGCACGTTTTTAAAAATGAAAGAACTGAATTCCGCTTTAGAACAAGGAATCAAGGATTTCTTTTTAAAGGCAGGGTTTCAAAAAGCAGTAATAGGAAGTTCAGGGGGGATTGATTCTGCATTAGTACAAACCTTGGCATCTAACGCACTTGGAGCAGAAAATGTAACTGCTTTCATAATGCCTTCTGAGTTTTCCTCTCAAGGATCTGTTGATGATGCTGTTGCATTATGTAACAACCTTGGGAATCCGTTTCATATTATCAAAATTGCCCCTCTCTATGAGCTTTATCTCCATACCTTAAAAGAGGTTTATGGCAATACTAATTTTGACTTAACCGAAGAAAATCTTCAAGCTCGAATCCGCGCCACTTTGTTGATGGCATATAGCAATAAGAAACACGCATTATTGTTAAATACAAGTAACAAAAGTGAATTGGCTGTTGGATATGGGACTCTTTATGGTGACTTATGTGGAGCAATCTCTGTAATTGGTAATTTATATAAAACTCAAGTGTATCAACTTGCGCGACACCTGAATAAGGATCAAGAAATTATTCCTAATCATATCATCCAAAAAGCCCCAAGTGCAGAACTGCATCCGGGGCAAAAAGATTCAGACTCGCTACCTGAGTATGCAGAATTAGATAAAGTTCTTGTTGAGTTAATAGATAATCAAAAGTCGGTTGAACAGGTTGTAGCACAAGGGTTTAGCGAAGAATTAGTTAGCAGAATAGTGAAACTTGTTCAAAGGAGCGAGTTTAAGAAAGCACAAGTTCCACCTATACTGTATGTGTAAAGATTCTTAATCTTTTATCAGTAGCCGGTGATTATTTTTTAATTCGTCTTGCCTGATTTTAACATCTTTGATTGCAGCATCAAACAAGATTGTACTTTCTGTAATTTGTTGTTCTATTTTCAGTGTGAGTGAACTCAAATCAGTGTCTGTTTGAGATGAAAATTTGTCTGCATCTTTTAATTCCAGAAGCGATTCTGAAAGTTCCTTTTTCTCGCATTGTTGCCAGTGCTCAAGAATTGTAATTTCTAATTGGTAAGAAAACAACTCTGCTGCAACCCATTTTTCTAAATCATTTTCCTTCTCAGGGTCTTTCGATAATTTCCAGTGTCGCTTGATTTCGTTGTGGTAATTATGGGTATTAATAAATAAGCTCTGTGATGCAGATTCCCATTCATCTGTTTCAGCGTTGTTGGAAACGGATTTCTTGAGTTCAATTTCGAATTGTGTTAAGAATTTTTGATACTCATCAATGGCTATCGCAAGCTGTGTATTTTTCTTAGGCTTGCTTGGAGTGCAACTTATCCCCATGCTGCAAGCTAAAGAGATATAGAACAAAAGATATTTCACAGTGAGAATTTAGAGGGTAAAGGTGTTGCGAATATCTTGAATGATTGTCTCCTTGTTGTGAAAAGTATTGACGAATTCAATTCCATTCTTGCCTAAGCGTTGTAATTCATCAAAATTGTTTAATAAGATATTTTTAATACTTTCTACATCTTCCTCATCACTTCTTACTTCATATAATATACCTGCTTTCCCGTTTTCAATAATCTCCTTAAATCCAACAATGTTCGCAGCAATGATAGGTAATTCCAACTGAGCACATTCAATTCCAACAAGCGGATAACCTTCAAATCTGCTGGGAAACACTGCTACATCAAACATAGTAAAGAACTTTTCGGGATTTTTAGTAGCTCCTGTATAGGTGAGGTTGGTAAGTGATTTTATTTTGGGCATAAGCGATTCTAACATAGGTCCATCGCCAACCATAACAAAATGATAGTCATTATTACTTTGCATTTTATATGCTAATTCAACAAAAATATCAGGACGCTTTTGGTCATGGAATCTGCCTAAGAATCCAATGATTTTTTTGTTCGGGTCTATGCGATATTTGTTGAGTTTAACGTCTCTGTTTCTTGGCTCTTTTAAAAATGCGTTGTAATCAATCATATTGTATATGACAGATATTTTTTGTGCTTGTTCACCATACTTGCTTATTAAAACATCTTTCCAGAAGTTACTGGTTACAATCCGTTTATCAATATGTTTTTGATAGTGTAAAGCTGCTTCAAACCAACCATTATTGTCAAATTCTTCGCAATGCAATAAGTCGTAAATAACAGTTTCCGGGAACTTTTGTTTAATCAGAGGAGTTAAAAGATAGAGCATGGGATTGCTCATATTTAATATCAGACGTGGTTTTTCAATTTTAATGATTTCCCACAATGCGAGCAATTTTGGATAGGGTCCTTGTGCAAAGTCCGAAAGAGAAAGTTGAGAATCAGATACTTTTTCAAACACATCCTTTAAAGTTCTTGCTACGCCCTCTGAATCCATTACTACATCAACAACCTTGTAATTCAAGTGCTTGATTTCATGCATATAGTCATATAGAATGTTTTCAGCACCTCCGGTATGCCACCAAAAATGTGTACATAACGCAGTTTGATTATATGCAGTACAAACAGGATAATCTTTGTCAAACTCTATTGGGAACCCTGACTTGAATCCCGCCATTTTATGTGTCTTCGTAAATTTCTTTTCACTTTCCAGCCTCTTTTTTATAAGTAATGACGGTGCAAAAACAAATCGAAAAGCGTCTTTGACTGAGAAAGTTGTGGGAGCGCGATGTGTAAAAAAGTAAATAGTCTTGCGCAATAAATTGGTGAAAAATCCACTATGTCCTGCAAATTTGTTGTTATCTTTTTTAAAAGATTCTTGTGCAGCAGAGAGATTAAAGATGCTACGCCAGTTTTGGCGATATGCCAAAAGTGTTCCCAGATTTCCTTCTTCCTCAGTTCTGGTTAGTAGCGACTTTATATTTTGACGATAGTTAAATATTACTTTTTTGACCGGTACTCCAAATTTGCCTTTGCCCAGTGCCCTTTGCCAAAAATCCCAGTCTTCAAATAGTTTAACATTTTTAGAAAGTACTTTGGTTTTTTGACCCTTTAACTTTTCCCATAATTCTCGCTTGATTGGAGAGGTAACCACTTGATAGTTTGATAGAAATAATTTTTTGGCTGAAAAATCAGGAGCTATATCCACTTTGTTTCTATATCCAAATTTTCGCAAACTGGGATAAACCCAAGATGCATTTGGGTGTGCGCAGTGTGTGATATAACAATATTTCAGATATTCAGGTTCTAATGTGTCATCACTGTCCAAACATACAATATACCTACCTTGTGAATGTCGTACCCCTATGTTGCGTGTCTCTGCTAACCAACTGTTTTTTTCATTGATTACCACCTTGATAGGGATTCCTTTATAGTTGCCTTGTTCTTTAAGTGCAATTATTTGTTGTTGAGTCGCTTTATCTGTTGAACAATCATCTACGATAATGATTTCGATTTTACTTAAATCAAAGTCTTGTGTAATGACAGAGTCAAGACATTCTTCAAGATAAATACCGGTATTATAAACAGGGATAATAAAACTAAATAGGATTTCTGTTTTGTTAGCCATTTTTAAGTTCGTAATTCTTAGAAATCCTTGTTAGGTTATCGTTGTAAAAGGGGTCGTTTTTAATCATTTTATCCCATTTGTTTAATAAATAATTCTTTTCATTGCTTTGGTGTGCGCGTGCTTGAGGACGTAGCATTGGGTTGCCTCGAGTAAGACACTCGTAGTGATACATAGAGACGTGAGGGATATAGATATTAAAATATCCAACTGTATAGAGTTTGCAACATAAGTCCACGTCATTACAATCTACAGCCAGATTTTCATCAAAACCGCCAACCATTTCAAACTTCTCACGCGAAACCATCATACATGCTCCGGTTACCGCTCCATAATTTGTTATACAATTTGCATTGTTAAAATATCCCGATGTGTCTTTGTGTGCTCCTGAATAAATATGTGCTCCTGTTTCATCCAATGATAAAATAATGCCCGCATGTTGGATTGTGTTGTTCGGATATAACAGTTTCACACCAACTGCTCCGGCATTCTCTAACTGAGCAAATTTTATCATCTCTTCTAATAAATTCGGGGAAATGACTTTGGTGTCATTATTTAAGAATAGTAAATATTCACCGTTTGCGATTTTTGCGGCTCTGTTATTCAAGATTGAATAATTGAACGGGATATCAATACGAATTGAACGAATTTTGTTAGGATGATTGTACTCGTATTGTGCGAGGGTACTCAAGAAAGTTTTCTCTGTGCTTCCATTATCAACTACAATGATCTCGTAGTTAGGATAGGAAACTTGTTCTAATATTGAATCAATACACTCTTGTAAAACCGCACTCTTATTCTTTGCCGGAATAATAATACTCACGGTTGGGGAATTTGCTAAATTAAATTTAGGGGTAAAACAGCCTAATGCAGTTTCGGATAGCTTTGCATAGCTGTTCTGATAATACATTGCAAGGAAGTGATTTAAGGCTTGGTGGTTCTCTTTTATTTCTTCACTTGTAATATTGCGTTGGTATTTATGATATAGTACTTTTTGAATATGATGCACGCTCGAAGCATGATGAGTCAAATTCAAAATCAGGCTATACACATTGTTGTAATATTGAATGTTTGCCTTATGAAGTAACTCCGAACTTGTAACAAACATATCCCCAATATAGTTTCTTGCTAATAAAGTGTGAGGGCTCCAGTCAGGTTTGAAATAAGGATTCTCAGTTGTATCAGGATAATTTTTATTGTAAAAATCATTGTCTGAATAAATAAAGTCTATTATCGGATTATTGTTAATAGCATTGGCAATATGATACAGATAATGAGGTGCAGGAATGCAATCTAATTTAGCAAAAACTATATGATTTTGTTCAGGAACCTTGTCTATTGTTTGCTCATCAACGAGAGAAAAACGAATATCAGTAGATACTATTTTTTCTATGGTGTAACTAATTATTTCACTAGGATTTTGAAGAAAAAACTGTATGTCAAACTTTGTATAAACTTGACTTTCAATCGCTTTAAGAAAATGATTGAGTTGTTTAAAGTTGTTACGATTGATAAATACGATTAAATTGAAATGAGGTTTGATTGCAAAACGTTTGATATTATCTTGCATTAATTCAAAATCACTTTCTCTTGGGAAGTTTTTTTGCTTGAATTTTTCATAATTAATAGGTTCGTACCCTTTTCCAAAACCAATAATAGAATTTACCTTGCCAAAAAGTAATGTAAACAGTTGTCTGAAGAATTTTCCAATTAAGAAGAGTCCATGTCTTGAGAATAAGAATCGCACTCTCTGAAAAAATTTCCATTTTTCATCCTTTAAGTAACTGTCGCTGGTAAGAATTAGTTTGGTTTTGGTGAAGAATAAATACATCTTCCAATAAGGACTGTCTTCAATCTTCTTGATTCTTTCTTCATAATTACGCACTGCATTAAACAGAACTTCATAGTCCTCTTCATTTTTTGCTAAGGCAGGATTTGTGTTTTTAGAAATCCGTTCGTTGGTAATTTTAACTTCGTTCACGTTCAGTTGTTAAATAATTGTAAATACTTTTCACCTACGGACTGAACATCTCCAAACATTTCTAAGCGTCCATTGTTTATGAGAGCAGCTTTTGTACACATATTCTGAACCTCACTCATACTATGAGAAACATAAACCACTGTGGTTCCTACAGCTTTTAATTCTGTTACTTTCTTCAAGCATTTTTCTTGAAATCCTAGATCCCCAACTGCCAACACTTCGTCAATTAATAAAATATCCGGTTGTTTCATTATAGCTATACTAAATGAGAGTCTGCTCATCATGCCCGTACTATACCTTTTAACAGCCCAATGTATTGTGTCCCCTAATTCCGAAAATTCAATTATTTGAGGAATCAATTCTTTTGTTTCTGCAATAGAAAGCCCCATGAGTGCACAGCTAAGCTTTATGTTTTCCAATCCGGTCATTTCTTGTTCTAAACCGATGCCAAGTCCAAGCAATGGAGCAACCTTTCCTTTGATGGTTATTTTTCCTTTTTCAGGTTCAATTATCCCTGATAAAGCACGTAAGAGTGTGCTCTTGCCAGAACCATTTTTCCCTAACAAACCAATGCTCTCGCCTTTGAATATTTCAAAGGTAATATCTTTCAATACAAATTGTTTCTGTAATAAATTAGTCCTACCCAGTTTAAATATAAACTCTTTTAATGATACGTGTCCGCTATCTCTAACATAAAAGCATATATCTACATTCTCTAACTTTATTACAGGTTCGCGTGTCATCTTTTATATGTTTGAAATAAAGCCCTTGCGATATTTATTGAAGAAATACAAACCTAACACAAGCACACAAAGTGCAATGAAAGTACAAATCAGAAGATTCGTTGCATCTGGAAATCTGGAATAATAAAAAATGTCATGATAACATTCCATAAAGTAATAGAAAGGGTTCATTTTGATGTATTTCTGTGACTCGGTTGGAATAATATCAATTGTGTATGCAATGGGAGTGAAGTAGAAGAAAGCAGGCATGATGCTGGTCCAGAGTAATTGTACATCTCTGAAATAGACATTGGTGGTACCTAAAAACATGCCTAAGCCTAAAATGAATGTTGCGGTTATAAGCAATAAAGGTATCAAGGCAATAATACTAATGTCTAATTTGTAGCCAAGAAAGAACATCAGGATTGAGAAAGGAATCAGCGAAAGCATGAGGTTGAAAATTGCTGCCAAGACTGCCGATAATGGAAAACTCAGCGGATGTAAGTTGATGGACTTGAGTATGGAAGCATTATCAATAAAAGATGTTAAAACTTGTAAAACCGATGCCGATAAAAAATTCCAAAAAACTAATCCGCTTAGAGCATAGAGTGCATAATTAGGTATTGAAGCGATTTCTCTAAAAATGATTAACATTATGACTAGAAAAATAAGCGGATTGAGCATGCTCCAAAATACACCTAATAGGGAATTTTTATAGCGTAGTTTTATTGTTTTGACCGCCAAACTTAGTACTGCATTTCTGAATCCCTTATCTGATAACGAAGAAAGCACCGTTTAAAAATTTCGGCAAAATTAGCTTAATTGTTCTTTATGCCCAAACTTGTTTTCTGTTCAATTGCAAGTACATAGAAAAGTAGAATGGTAGAGGATTATTCTTGATTAGAAGTAACGCTTATTAAGCATTAAGCAGGTTTAACAATTTTTCATATTGTTTCACGCGAAATTCTTGATTTCGCATTGCGTATGAGTTATATAAATTGCGCAATACTCTAATGACAATATCTCTATTTGAACATGGGTAAAATTGCTCGGGAGCGACATTGTCAATATTAATTTGTTGTAGAAATATTTCAACATGTTTCTTTCCAAATACAGAACCTTCATTAAAAGGGTTGATATAAAAAAGTACATCATAACCTTGTGGTGCATCAATCATTAGTCCCTTGGAATCTGCGTTAGGAGAAGGCAAATCAGGTATGTCTAAATAAGCTAAAATAAAATGTTGAGGAAGATTGACCCCATAAATTGGTATAAAGAGTCGCTGTGCTACAATTGAATATAATATAGCCAAAGAGATAGGATTCCCTTTTTTCTTCTTTATAACTCGGTTGAGAAAACTGTTGTCAGGATTGTGATAGTCGGAGTTGTCTCCTTTGAAATTAAACCGCTTAAAAAATACATGATTCAAGATGTTCACCTTCTCTAATGCAGTTAAGTCATTTCTTAAATCAAGCCATACCTCAAGTTTGATACGCTCAATTTCTTTATTAAGTTCATTAAAGTCAATATCAGAACCACTAGTGAGATTAGTCAACCATATCCCTTTTAGCAAATCCTCAGGAGAGGAAGCCCATTGAACAATATTGTCAGATACTTTCGAAAGCTCAATTTCACGAATTAAGTTATTTAACCTCTCAATACCTTCAGGACTGTCAAAAGGTAAATTTTCTAAACTCTGTTTCAAGGACGGCAATATTGTGTCTCCCAGTTGAAGAATCTTGTTTGTAACTTCTTCTCTAACTGTTTTATCCGGGTCGTCAATTAGGTATATCAACGCATTGAAGTCCATGTTGTACAACTATTTTTCACTCCTTTTTTTCTTTGACGTTGATTTTGCAGGGGTATTTTTAATAATTTCTTCTGCTTGTTCAATTGTCAATGCTTCCGGATTAATATTACCTAATTTGTAGTTGTTACCACCAAAAGAGAAATATGGACCATATCTGCCGTTTTGGATTACGATTTCTTTGTCTCCACTTCCCAGTTTTTTGATTACTTTTTTCTCTTCTTCTTGAGATTTGGCAAGAATAATTTCAATAGCCTTCTCTTTGTTTATCTCAAAGAGGTTTGTACCTTTTGGTAATGAGAAGTATTTTGATTTGTATTTAATATAAGGTCCAAATCTGCCTTTATTGACTTCTAATGCGTTGCCTTCCCACTCGCCAATCTGAAGTGGTAGTTTGTCAGCGTTTTTATCTTCATTGCGTTTTGCCTGAATCACCATGATAGCTTCTTCTTCATTTACTGACAGAGGGTCGAGCGTCCTGGGTAGAGAGTAAAATTTCTTGTTATGTAAAATATATGGACCGAATTTGCCAATGTTGACAACCAATTCTGTGCCTTCCAAGTTGCCAATTGTGCGTGGGAGCTTAAATAAATCCAAAGCTTCCTCAATACTAATTGTTTCAATACTTTGTCCCTGTCTGAGGCTTGCAAATTGTGATTTTTTATTTTCATCAGGTTCAACAATCTGTACATAAGGTCCAAATTTCCCCATTTTAGCAACAATTTTATTTCCGCTTTTAGGATCAATTCCGACCTCTCTTTCACCGGTAACTTTCTCTGCGGTAGTGGCTGTCTTTGTAACGAGCGTATGAAACGGGTGGTAGAATTTGTCTATCATGTTGCTCCATTTTTGCAACCCGGAAGCAATATCGTCAAATTCCTTTTCTACAGAGGCAGTAAACCCATAATCCATAATTTTGGTAAAATGTTCTGAAAGGAAATCTGTTACTAAAGTGCCAATATCCGAAGGAATTAATTTTCCTTTTTCAGAGCCTGTTTTCTCAGATTGAATCGTTGAAGTTATATTATTCTTCTTGAGGGTATGGGTTTTTATTTCTCTTGCAACTCCTTCCTTTTTTCCTACTTCAACATAGCCTCTTTTTTGTATTGTTGAAATAGTGGGAGCATAGGTAGAAGGTCTGCCGATACCTAATTCTTCAAGTTTTTTTACCAAACTTGCTTCCGTATATCTTGAAGGTGGACGACTATATTTTTGTTCAGCAGTGACCGAATCAGCTACAACAGTGTCTGACTTCTGTATCGGTGGTAAAATACTTGTGTTTTCTTCAGTTTCTTCGTCATCGTTGGATTCCATATACACTTTCAGAAAACCATCAAATTTAATTACCTCACCTTCCGCAATAAAGATGAATTTATGATTGTTTGATTTTATCTCAATAGTGGTTCTTTCAAGTTTTGCACTCGACATTTGTGAAGCAATTGCACGTTTCCAAATGAGATTATAGAGTTTCTTTTCTCTTTCTGTTTCACCTGCAAATTGAACATTAAAATTTGTTGGTCTTATTGCTTCATGTGCTTCTTGAGCTCCTGCAGTTTTGGTGGTATATTTTCTTGTATGTGAATAGTTTGCTCCGTATTCATTGGTAATAGTGTTTTTGGCAGCACTAATTGCCAAGTCGGACATGTTTAATGAATCCGTTCTCATATATGTTATGTGTCCTTCTTCATATAGCTTTTGTGCTAATTGCATGGTCGTGCTTACCGGGGTGCCAAACTTTCTTGAAGCCTCTTGTTGTAATGTGCTCGTAGTGAAAGGCGGTGAAGGATTGCGTTGAACAGGCTTTGTTTCTACATTTTGTACTGTGAATATTGAGTTTTTAGAGTTTTCTAAAAATGAAATAGCTTCTTCTTCGGTTGGGAAACGATTATCCAATACGGCTTTAAAAGTAGCACCTTGGAAATTAAATATGGCACTTATTTGATAATCTGATTTTGTAGTAAAATCTCTAATTTCTCTTTCTTTCTCAACTACTAAACGCACTGCAACAGATTGTACTCTGCCTGCTGATAGAGAAGGTTTAACCTTTTTCCATAAAAGTGGTGAAAGTTCATAACCTACAAGTCTATCAAGAACCCTGCGTGCTTGTTGTGCATCAACAAGATTGATATCAATGCTTCTTGGGTTTTTAATGGCATGTTCAATGGCGGGTTTTGTAATTTCATTGAATACAATACGCTTTATGTTCTTCTTTTTTAAATCCAATACTTCAGACAGATGCCAAGAAATGGCTTCTCCTTCTCGATCATCATCCGATGCAAGCCAGATTGTGTCAGCTTCTTTGGTTAATTTTTTGAGTTCATTAACTAATTTCTGTTTGTCAGCGGGAACAACATATTTTGGTTGATAGTTGTTGTTGAGATCTATTGCGCTATCTCCTTTGTCTAAATCTCTGATATGACCATAGCTGGATTTGACTAAAAAATCACTACCGAGATACTTTTCAATTGTCTTTGCCTTAGCAGGAGATTCTACAATTACGAGGTTTTTTTTCGACATATATTATTTACTAAAACTAGATTACAGCGACTTGTAATCAGTCGGCAAATATCAGTCTTTTAGTGAATATGCCCTCATTTGTTTCAAATTTCAGAAAATAAATGCCGGGTTTAATCCCCTTACTTCTTAAATCTATGTTTTGAATCAAGTCCTTTTCGGCAATATTGTTGTCATAGATTGTTGCAATATTTCTACCGGACATGTCAAATAATGTGATGGAAGTCTCTTTGTTTAAGAACAGTGGATTCAAATGAATATTGAACAAGTCCGTACTTGGATTGGGATGAATATTAATCAAGGCATCCAGTTCTATATCACTAATTGATGTGAAATATTGACTGATATTTATGTCATCAATGAAAATTGGATTGCCTCCTCCACTTACTATTTCAATGCGTATTTTAATACTTGTAGAAGTTTCAAATTCAGATAGTGAAAAATTAATTCTTTTCCATTCATTCTGATTAGAAGGTGTGAAATTGCTCACAAATCCAACACTTGATGAAAATTGCGCGCTCAATCTTTGTACCTTTTGTTTCCAGGTACTTCCACAATCTTCAGATACGTAGATTCTAATGTAGTCAATAGCAGTTGAGTTGCGTCTTCCATAGCCAACCATAAATGAAATCTTTGGATTCATGCCTGCCATCTTGGAGATGTTCATTGAAGGAGTTTCTAAAACAAAGCGGGTTCCAGTATTAGAATTGGTAATATTGGCTTTTATGCTATTATTACCATAAAATCCAACATTTGCTTTTGCAAAGGTGTCAAATCCGGTACCCGTCAATTGAGTGATGCCTTCTAATGAAAAGGAATTATTGGTCTCAAAACTTTCAGCAATACCGGTTAAGGCAGCAACTTTTGGGAGTACTTTTATATATTTTTTTATTTCATAAGACGAAGAACCAACACTATTTGTTGTAGTCAATTTTACATTATATTCTCCCGGCTCATCATATATGATAATAGGCGAGGGTTGATTTGAGGATTGAATATTACCTCCTTCAAACTCCCAAGTTCTTTGAGATACAAGACCATTACACGAATTATCCATAAATTGCACAGGGCTGCCGGCACAAACAATTTGAATATCACTTTCGAAGAAAGCAAAAGGCTTTTCACCGGCTTTGGGTAGAATACCGGTAAATTCTAAATTCTCATTGCTATAGAGATTTTTTCTTGTGTAATCATTGCTTTGTAAAAATCCATAAACTCGATTCTTCTGACCAATTGAAAACATGGATTGGCAGCCATGGGAGTAGTCCATGAAGTTCTCCCACTGATCGTAATATTGATTGTTAGCACAACTCTTGTTGGTTGGGTTGCATCCGGAGTTGGAAAATTGTGCAGATACGGGAGGGGTGTCGGCAACTAAATCACCACCCTGACTTTCGTTACAACCACCTTGGAATGTATGGTAAAGTCCTAAATAGTGCCCGACTTCATGTGTCAAAGCTCTTTGGTATAGTGGATTAGCTGCACCAAATGAGCCAACAGCATCAGAGCGCATAACAATACCATCTGTGCTTGCAGACATGAATGGGAAGTTGGAATATCCCAATATGATTCCACTACCATTACCGCTATAAATTGAGCTTACTACCCATATATTCAGATACCGATTTACAGGCCACTTAATTAAACTTTTAACATTATCTCCTGCATCAATGTGTAATGAAGATGTTATGCGATTGATTCCATTTGTGCAATTTCCTTGTGGGTCTTTTTTTGCTAATTGGAATTCAATTTCCATATCAGCTATCAGAGGCTTAAAGGGCGCATTGGCATTGTTGCGAACATTTTGAGTATCAGCATTTAACTTGTTAAAGTCTTCATTCAATATACGTATTGCGTCAAAAACTTGCTCGTTTGAAATGTTCTCAGGTCCATTCGTATTTATTATATGAAAAACTACGGGAATAATGATTTTACCACTTCTGCGTTCAGTTTGTTGATTGGTTGTTGATTCAGCAATAGGATCATGCCAATTAGGGGTTGCAAGTTTCCATTCTTCAAAACGCTGATCTGTTCCGCATTGTTGGCTATAAACGTGATGAACAGAAAAATATAGAAGAAGAGAAGTGAATAAAGGGAGAAACAGTTTTTTTGACATAATACGTATTAATCAGTAATTATCAATTTCTTAGTTGATATTCCTTCGTCAGTAAAAATTTTAACAAAGTATAAACCGGCACTGATGTTATAGTCTTTAGGGTTAATTTCAATTGCAAGATTATGTCCCTGAATTTTATTGCTGTTTAATAATGCTATTTCTTTTCCATTGATATCAACTATTGAGATTCTAGCAAAGGTATTTGCATTCACAGACGCTAATTGAATTGTAAAGTTGCTGTTACTTGGGTTGGGGAAAATTACAACATCGAGTGGTTTGTCAAGTGTAGGAACGGAAGTGTAGTATTGACTTAAATTTATATTATCAATGTAAATTGGGTTACCTCCACCACTTTCAGCAACAATTCTAATTTTGAGATTAGTAGCATTGCTATAGCTATTTAAAGGACAATCATAACGTTTCCAATCATCCTGTGTCTGTGGGACAACACCAACTCCAAATCCTGGATAAGTAGAAAGGAAAGTGCTATTGCGCTGTACCACTTGTTGCCATGTAGCACCACAGTCTTGAGAAACATATACTCTTACAACATCCTGGATTGTAGCATCTCTTCTTGCATGCGCAACCATAAAAGACAGTATTGGAGTGCCACCCATCTTAGTCATGTCAAGCCCGGGTGACTCAACAGCATATCTGTAGGCAAAATTGAAAGAGTTAATAGGTGCTTTTAAACTAACATTGCCGTCATAGCTGATGTTTTTTACAACTTCAAAAGGATAATATCCGGGTTCTGCAACTTGGTATAAACCTGAACTAGTAAATGAGTTTCCTTTAGCTTCCTCAAAGCCTTCAAAAAGGCCTACTTGAGGGGTTGTAGCAGCATGAACCTGAATATATTGTTTGATTTCAAATTCGTCTTCGCCTGATGAGTTGCTAACTTTAAGTTTTACAGCAAATTTACCGGGATTTGAATATGTAACTAATGGATTAACATCAGAAGAAGTGGTTACATCCGCTCCTTCAAATGTCCATGTTCTATTTGTAATATTGATACCGGCACAAGGAATTGATGAGAACTGAATTTGACTGCCCGCACAAATTACTGTCTTGTTTGCTCTGAAACTTGCAACCGGTTTTGAGGCAGAACCGGAAATGCCTGTGAATTCAAGGTTTTCTTCAGAATAAAGTTTATGTCTGGAAAATTCTTTACTTGTAAGGTAAAAATCAACTCTTTCTTTTTGTCCATGAGTGAACATTACTTGACAACCATGTGAATAGTCCATGTAGTTTTCCCATTGGTCATACATAGTGTCTAAAACAACTTTTCCACTTGCATCATAGAAACAACTATTGCCGGTGGGAGGGCAAGATGTGTTTGTGAATTCTTCTTTCACTAAGGGAGTGTCATCTACACGGTCATTAGGGAAGGTACAGCCACCTTGAAACGTGTGCAGGAGTCCTAAATAGTGCCCGACTTCGTGTGTCAGAGTTCGCCCTTGATCAAAACCGGAATAACCAACTTCGCTCGCAATGATAACAACGCCATCTTTAGACGGGGTCATCCATGGGAAATTAGCAAAACCTAATACAGTACCTTTTGCACCGGAAGAGTTAATTGAAGTAACTACCCATATATTTAAATAACGATCCGGAGGCCAAAGAACTAATTCTTTTACATTATCTCTGGCATTGGTTCCAATTGTTGAATAAATTCTTTCTATACCATTGGTACATCTGCCTTGTGGATCTCTCTTTGCGAGTACAAATTCTATTTCAAAGTTCGCAACAAGCGGAGCAAAAGGTGCATGTAAAGAATTTCTTACATTGCCAACATCAGGATTTGTTGCGCTATAATCTTCATTTAAAATTTTTATTTGATCAAATATCTTGGAGTCCGGAATGTTCTCTGGTCCATTTGCATGAATAATATGAAAAACAACAGGGATTGTAACCTTTGTACGTCTTCCATTGGTAGTAGAACTTCCAGCGGTTTCCGCATCGTTAAATATGGTAGGATTCTCTTTTCTCCATTCTTCTAATGTTTGATCAGAACCGCAAACATGGTGAGTTTGTGCGTGGGCATTATTGATAAAGACAGTTGCGACTGTTGCGAATAGAATAGATTGGAATGTAGTCTTTGTGATCATGCTTTCTTAATATTATGGTGGGCAAATATATAATTTATAATTTGTAATATGTTGTTTCGATTGGTGTGTGTTTGTCTATTTTTTACTAACGGCTTAAATTGTTTGTTTTCTGTTCTGTTTTCTCAACAATTGTGGCTGTAATTGAGTCTCCGGTAACATTGATTACTGTTCGACACATATCTAAAATTCTGTCAATTGGTAGAATGATTGCAATCCATGCGGGATTGAGGTGTACAGACTGCAAAACCATGATAAGCATAATGAGTCCGGAACTTGGGATTGATGCTGCACCAATGGATGCCAATGCAGTCGTTAATACAATGGTCATTTGTTGTGCTATGGTCAAATCAATCCAATGTAGTTGAGCTAAAAACACTATGGCTACCGCTTGGTATAAAGCAGTGCCATCCATGTTGACAATAGCACCTATAGGTAAAATAAAACTGGTCGTCTCTTTGGAAACTTTTAAATTGTTGCTAACACATTCTATTGTAACGGGTAGGGTTGCTGCACTTGAGCTTGTTGAAAATGCAAGGAGTTGGGCAGGTCCCATTGATTTAAAGAAAAATTTATAACGAGATATAAAACTCTTGTTCTCAGGTTGTTGGACACCTAAAAAGATATAAAGTGAAGGATAAATTATGAACAAAAGGATTGAGAGTCCTGATACTACTACTATGCTGTATTTGAGTAAAACAGAAAGTATGTCTATCAGTTCGGTCATGTTAGAAGCCATTTCGGTCATGTTCCCTGCCATCAAGCAGAAAACAAAAAAAGGAGAAAATGACATTACAATATCTACCATCTTAAGGTAAATATGATTCAATCCGCCAAAGAAGAAAGTAAGATTTTCGCTATATTGTTTAGGAATTTTTTTGATTGCAATGCCAAAAATGATTGAAAAGAAAATGATTTGAAGAAGTAGTGTGTTGTTAGACAGGGAGTTTACAATATTGTCCGGAACAATTTCCACTAAGAATGAAAGCGGAGATTGTTGTTTTGTTTTTGTTGCAACCTCAATTTTTTCTGCAAGTTTGCTATTGTTCAATGTGCTTTCATTACCACTTTCTGATACTTCATTGGAGTATTTTGGATCCGACAAAATGTTTTTGTTGTCAATTAAATGAATGTCGGGAGTGGATTGCGCCCATTTTTCGTATGTGATACGGTTTTTTATTTTTTGCTCGATAGGGATTGTTTTTCCCGGTTCAAAAAGATTCACAACTCCAAGTCCAACAATGATAGCAATGAATGTTGTGATTCCGAAAATAATGAGTGCTCTTGTCCCCATTCGTCCGAGTTTTGTAAGGTCAGAAAGTTCAGCAATTCCTGTAATAATTGAAAACATGACTAATGGGATGGCGATTAGTTTGAGCAAATTCAAAAAAATGACTCCAAAAGGAGAGAGCCAGTCTTGAGTGAATGAATTAAATCCAAAGTATATTGAACTAAATGCCCAAATTATCCCAGCTATTAACCCAATGAGTATTTTCCAATGCAATGCTATTTTTTTCACTTTGTTGAGATGTGATTGTGAAATAAACTTGAGTGGGCAAAACTATTTGATTTTTTTGAATTGAAAAGATGAATGATATTGTATGTGATTACTTGTGTTTTCGATTAAACATGAATGTATGGTGTTCATTGGAATAAAAATTGTTAGTGCTTTTTTATTTCATCAAGTGTAAGTTTGCGCGCTCAATCAAAAATGAAATATTGCAATTTATTATGAAGATATTAAAAGTTCAATTGATGACAATGGCTTTGCTATTGTCTGCAACAGTTTTTTGCCAACATAATGATGATGTGGTTTTTTCCTACGGAAACCATAAAGTTACTTATGATGAGTTTAAGAGAGGGTTCTTAAAAAATCAGTCAATAGAAAAAAAGCAGATAACCCAAAAAGATATCAATGATTATTTGAACCTTTATATCAACTTTAAACTAAAGGTTCAAGATGCTTATGATAAGCAATTTGACACATTGCCGAGTTTTAAAAATGAGTTAGTAATGTATAGGAAGCAAATTGCCCGACCATTTCTTACTGACAAAACGGTAAATGAGCATTTAATGCAAGAAGCGTACAGTCGAATGAAGGAAGAGGTTGATGCATCTCATATTTTGATTGTTGTAAAGAATTTTGATAATCCATTGGACACAATGAAGGCGCGTAAGCTTTTAGATAGTATTCGTAATTTAATTATTGAAGGTAAAATGGATTTTGCAACAGCAGCTGAGAAATACTCTCAAGACCCTTCTGCAAAATACAACAAAGGTGAGTTAGGGTATTTTACGGCATTTGAGATGGTTTATCCTTTTGAGTCTATGGCATATAATACGAAAGTAGGAGATGTAAGCCCTGTCTTTAGAACAGATTTTGGTTATCATATTCTAAAAGTCAATAATAAGCGTCCGGCAGATGGAGATATCAAAGTGTCGCATATCATGATTAAATTAAATCAGAATGCAACTCAACAAGAAATTGCGCAAGCAATGGAAAAAGCAAACAGCATATATTCAAAAATTAATTCAGGTGAGAAAACATTTGAAGAAATGGTAAAACTTTATTCAGAAGATAACACTTCTTCTGCAACAGGAGGCGAGCTACAATGGTTTAAGCGCACAAGTCAATATCCAATTGAGTTCAAAGAAGCAGCCTTTAGTTTGAAACATGATGGGGATATATCTAAACCCGTAAAGACTAATTATGGCGTACACATTATAAAACGCATTTCACTCAGACCGATTGAATCTTATGATAAAGTTTTGGGTACCTTGTCCCAACGCATTAGCAGAGATTCGCGTTCTCAACAAAATACAGAAGTGGTGTTTGCGCGTGTTAGCAAAGAGTTAAATCTGAAAGAGGGTGAAAAAGTGTTGAAGAAATTCATAAAGTCATTTGCAAAAGACCAAACACTTACTGAGGGCAAATGGAAGTATGTTGCAGATAAAAATGCAACGAAGATAATTCTGTCTTATGCTGACCAAAAGCTGACAGTTGCTGATTTTGCAAAATTTATTGAAGGTGCTCAAAGCCCTGCTGAAAATGCCAATAAAGAGGGATTAATCAAAAAGTATTTTAAAGAGTTTCAGGTTGTCAGCCTGATGAATTATTATGAAAATAATTTAGAGAAATTCAGTCCCGATTTTCAACATCTTCTTCAAGAATATAAAGAAGGTATCTTGTTGTTTAGTCTTATGGATGAAATGATTTGGACCAAGAGTATGCAAGATTCTATTGGTTTGCAGGAGTTCTATAATGCAAATAAGCAAAGATATCAGTGGGGTGAGAGGTTTGACGCTGACATTTTCATTGTGTCAAATGTGGAAATAGAGAAGAAGATTTCTCAGATGATAGCTAAGGGCATTGCTAGTGACAGTATTATAAATTACTACAAGAAGGCTGACCCGCTTGCCTTATCGGTTAAGAAAGGTAAGTTTTCTAAAGGTGAAGACCCTGCTGTTGATTTACTATTTGACAAGGCTGATGCAAAGAATACAAAAGGCAATTATTATACAGAATTAAAGGAAGGCTCAACTTTATATATTGTCAGAGCCAATAAGTTTTTACCTCCTTCTCTCAAAGAACTTGATGAAATTAGAGGACATGTTACCAGCGATTACCAATCTGAACTTGAAAGTCATTGGATTGAAAGTTTGAAAATGAAATATCCGGTAAGTGTTAATATGGAGGTTGTCAACAGATTGCAACAAGAAAAATAGTGAATTAATCCACTATTGAGATAGTATGTGAATACTATCAAAAATGATTTTTTTATTCGAAAATCAAACTAAGTTTGCGCCCAATAAATTTTATTTTTTATGATAACATTCATTGTTCTTGTATTCATCATTGGCTATTTAGCTATCACTCTCGAGCATAGTTTAAAAATAGACAAATTAGTTCCGGCTTTAATCATGATGGTATTGGCTTGGACTGCTATTGCTATTGGCTTGGACGGATTTCCAAATTGGTTTGATTCCCACAATGGCAGAATGCTTGATGGATTTTCGAGTATGTTGTCTGAACAGAAACAAGTTTTATTAGAAAATACGTTACTGCATCATTTTGGTAAAACTTCTGAAATTTTAATTTTCCTTATTGGTGCAATGGCAATCGTGGAATTGATTGAATATTTTAATGGTTTTAGTACCGTTAAGGGATTTATCAAAACTAAGAGCAGAAGAACTTTGCTGTGGGTGATTTCAATCCTTGCATTTTTCTTGTCAGCGATTATTGACAATCTTACAGCTACAATCGTATTAATCACAATATTGCGCAAACTATTGCCTGAAAATAAAGATAGAATCTGGTATGCAGGTTTTATTATTATTGCTGCAAACGCAGGAGGCGCATGGACTCCGATTGGAGATGTTACCACTACGATGTTGTGGATTGGTAAAAAGGTATCCACTGTAAAATTAATTGAGTATTTGGTTGTCCCAAGTATATTATGTCTTGCTATTCCATTAATTATAGGCTCTTTCTTGCCGGTGTTCAAAGGGGAGTTTGAAAATACAGAAGATAAAAACCCTTCGAAATACAGTAAACTCATGTTGTTCCTTGGTTTAGGCATGATAGTATTTGTTCCGATTTTTAAATCTATTACACATTTACCACCATATCTTGGTATGATGTTTTCTTTTTCAATTGTTGCCATTACTGCTGAAATCCTAAAAATGAAACAATCCAAGTCTGGGTTGAATGTTTTGGCAACTGCCGAACATCACCAAAGCCCAACTGCGCGTGCTTTATCAAGAGTTGAAATGCCTTCTGTGTTATTCTTCCTTGGAATTTTAATGACGGTTGCAGCATTGGAATCCTTAGGTATTATTTTCAATCTCGGTCAAGAAGTGCAGCATGTAATGTCTAACGAGATGTTTATCTTTATTTTGGGAGCGGCTTCTGCTGTAATTGATAATGTCCCATTGGTAGCAGCCAGTATGGGGATGTTTAACTTCCCTATGGATGAACATATCTGGCACTTTATTGCTTTTGCAGCCGGGACAGGGGGAAGTATGTTAATCATTGGATCTGCAGCAGGTGTTGTTGCAATGGGTATGGAAAAGATTTCTTTCTTTTGGTATCTTAAAAAGATTTCATGGTTAGCACTCATTGGCTATGTGGCTGGTTACATCTTCATGTTGATGTTTCATAGTTATTAATTTTGGATATTATCTCAAATAATAGTACTTTTCCATTTGAGATAATTGGATGTTATTTTGATGAAAAGAACCGCTTTAATATTATTATTTGCCATTATTCTTGTTTCTGTTATTAGTTGTACAAACATTTTGCCTGACAAAGGGAAAAACCTGTTAGCTAAAGTCGGTGATAAATCTTTGTATTTGGAAGATATTCCCCAAGAGAAGTTTGTAAAAACCATTGAAGGAGACAGCGCTACTCGATTAAGACGATACGTAGAAAAGTGGGTTGAAGACCAGTTCTTTCTTCTTCAAGCAAAGCAAGAAGTATCAGAGCAATCACCGCTAATTAGTGAAATTTTAGAAGAGTACAAACGGAATCTCATGATTTATGAATTAGAGAAATTGTGGATGAATAATTTTACTGACACTACAATAGGTGACAGTGCTATAAATGCGTATTATGAAGCAAATAAGGAAAATTTTCAATTAAGGAAGAATATTGTGAAGATTCGCTATGTGAAAGTAGAAAAGGATATTGCTGCCAAAGAATTAGCAAAAGTTAAAAATCTTATCAAGAACCCTTCTCAGCAGAATGATAGCCTCATCAGAATCTTTGCAGAACAAAAAGCAGAAAACTTTTATCTGGACAACAATTGGCTTTATTTTGATGATGTATTAATAGAGATCCCTATATCCTCAAATTATAATCAAGAAAGGTTTCTTCAAAACAATCGTTTTGTAGAATTAACCGAAGGACGATTTATATATTTGGTTAACTTCGTTGACCTTAAAATAAAAGACGACATTACTCCGTTGGAATTCGAGAGAGATAATATTAAGAAGTACATTATTATGCAAAGGAAAGCTCAGTATATAGAAAAAAAACGCAGAGAACTGCTTAATCAAGCAATTAAATCAGGAGAAATTAAAACATGGATAAATTAATCAAACCGACTCGTCTTGTATTGGTTGGGCTTCTGTTGCTTTCAGGTCAGCTTTTTAGTCAAGAACCACCCAGAAAGATTGTCGATTTTGTATTAGCAAAAATTGGGAATCAAATCGTTCTCCGCAGTGAATTGGAAGCAGAAATTGAACAAATAAAAGAAAGTGGCGAAGTTGTTTCTGATGAATTAAGATGTGCAATCTTTCATGAATTAATCAAAAGAAAGTTAATGATTATGCAGGCTGAGTTGGATAGTATCCCGGTGTCTGAAGATCAAGTGGAGGATGAATTGAACCGCAGACTTAGCTATTTTGCAGGTCAAATGGGAGGAGAAAAAAAGCTTGAGGAATATCTTGGGAAGTCTCTAACTGAATATAAGAAAGAGATGCGTCCTAAAATGAGACAACAACTATTGTCAAGGACGATGGAATCCAAGATTACAGGAGATCTCAAAATAAGTCCAAGTGAAGTAAAAGAGTACTTCAATAAGATTCCTAAAGACAGTATTCCTCTTATTAAGGCTGAATTTGAGTTGGGTCAAATTATTATTAATCCACAATCTTCAGACTTGGCGAAAGAATATGCACTTGAATCCATTCGTAAGATTAGAGAAGATATTGTATTACGAGGGGCAGATTTTGGCAAAATGGCTCGTAATTTCAGTGATGACAGATATACCGCAGAAAGAGGCGGGGCTCTCGATGAGTTCGGGCGCGGGGAGATGGTGCCTGAATTTGAAAGAGCCGCATTTAAACTCCAAAAGGATTCGATTTCTCCAATCATTGAAACAAAATACGGATTCCATATCATAAAAATGATTGAAAGACGTGGAGAAAGAGTAGAGGTATTGCATATATTAATCAGACCAAAACTTACGTCTTATGATGTGCAAGACGCAATTCATCTGGCTGATAGCATTCGCAATGTGTTTATAAAAAATGATGCTACTTTTTGTGAATTAGCATCCAAGTATTCAGATGATGATCAAACCAAAGGTGCTTGTGGAATGTTTACTGACCCTCAAACCGGGTCTTCCAAAATATCCATTGAATATTTAGATAAACAAATGATGTCTGCTGTGTCAAAATTAATGCCCGGACAATTGTCAGAACCGGAAATTGTGGACATGCCTAATGGTATCAAAGCTATTAGATTGTTTTATTTGAAAAGTGAAACCCAACCTCACCAAGCAAACTTAAAGGATGACTATCCAAGAATTCAGTTTAATGCTTTGGAAAAAAAACGTGAGGAAGTAATGAACGAATGGCTGATGAAAAGACTTGAAAATACTTACATAGAGATTAATGACGAGTATTTAAAGTGCGATTTCATTGACAATTGGAATAAAAAGGCAAATAAAGGTAATGGAAAATAGATTGGACTTAGTAACTGAGTTTACACAAACAATTAGTGTTTTAAAACGTGAAATTGGTAAAGTAATTGTTGGACAGGAGGCAGTTGTTGACTCTGTGTTGACTTCTATTTTTAGTAACGGACATTGTTTATTGATTGGTGTACCCGGATTAGCCAAAACCTTACTTATTAAAACAGTTTCCGAGTCATTAGACCTAACTTTTAGCCGAATTCAATTTACACCTGATTTAATGCCATCCGACATAACCGGCTCTGAGATTTTGGATGAAAATCGAAATTTCAAATACCTGAAGGGTCCTATCTTCTCAAACATAGTCTTAGCGGATGAAATCAACCGTACTCCACCCAAAACCCAAGCAGCATTATTAGAAGCTATGCAAGAAAAGAATGTTACAGTTGCCGGAAAGTCATATCCACTACCGTTGCCATTCTTTGTTTTAGCTACTCAAAACCCTATTGAGCAAGAAGGTACTTATCCTTTGCCTGAAGCTCAATTAGATAGGTTTATGTTTAATATCGTGTTAGATTATCCTTCGTTTGAAGAAGAAGTAAGAATTATTAAGGAAACAACAGTAGAAAGCCAGTCAAAACCGGAGAAAGTAACCGATGCATCAAAAATAATAGCATTCCAAAAGTTAGTTCGTCAAGTTCCGGTCGCAGATAATGTTGTAGATTACGCAGTTGCTTTGGTTGCAAAAACCCGACCTTCCAATCAACTTGCACCAGATTTTATTAATAATTATGTGTCGTTTGGAGCCGGTCCAAGAGCTGGGCAGTATTTAATAATGGGAGCGAAGTGTAATGCCTTGATGAAAGGAAAATTGTCTCCGGACATTGAAGATGTGCAGTCAGTAGCTTTGAATGTTTTAAGACATCGTATTGTGAAAAACTATAAAGCAGATGCCGAAGGTGTTACAATTGAAGCTATAATCAGAAGACTTTTTTAAGAGCAACTGTTTTTCTTTGCTACTACATTAATAGGTTATTTAATTTCAGCTTTTGTTGCTATCCAATAAAGTAAAACTTTGACTTTTGGATCGCTGGCAACTTTCCATTCATGCACACTTCTATTCATGTTGTCAGCAAACGTTAATTTATTCTCTGCTAACCAAAGTAACATTTCTTTATCTGGATAGTATTTTTTCAAAATATCATAGTCGTGAATAGGGGCAGAAATGTAAGTTGTAGGGTATTTCATCCCTTCATTTATTTTTTCTAATGCGGCTTGTAAGTCTTCATCAGAAAGAGTATAAAGTCCGGGGTAATGCAAGTAGTAACTAGTTTTAAATCCTGCTTGCTCAAATGCTTGCAATTCTTTTGTCTGGTTTGATTCTACAATAAAGCGGTTTTGATTGAGAGATAATGTGTTGCATATATATATTAACCTATCAATAGCATTAGGTAGAATAATACTATCCAGATTTTTGAAATCTAACCAATAAAGCGTGTTTGAATCTTCATTGGATTTAAGAAAATCAAAGAGTGAAAGTTCTGATGATAGCGCAGGTGGGTGATAAACATCGAAGTTGTTTTCAGAGGGGACAAACATGATATCTAACTCAACACCTTTATAGTGAGGTGCTATTTCTTGTAGTCTCTCAATGGAGTTAACCCTATGTGCCCAAATCTTATCTTGAATTATTGTCTCATAATACAACTCTACCAACTCTCCGGATGCAATCATTTGTTCTATTTTCGCTTTGTAGTATGTATATGCCTTATATACAGATATTCCTACAGTGATGAGTATTATGAAAATAATTACTATCCTTTTTATCATGGTTTTATTTCTTTGTCGTAGTTAATACTGCCTTTTACAATTCTTGGTTCAGGTTGGAAGGAAGTGCTAAAGATGCTTTTATGATCATCCCTACCGTTAAACTTGATGTCTAACAAATCAGCAACAGAATAGATGAGTTCATCTGTCATATAACTGCGATTTTTATACTGTGCATAAGTTTGCACTTTATTTTGTTGATTAGACCAATAAATAAAAGGTATTTCAAACATCGGAAAGCTGCCCACAGATTCTGTATGTCCTTCAAAATTCATGGATTGATATACATCTTCACCATGGTCTGAGTAATAAATAACCTGCTGTTCTTCACCATTCTTTGAATTTTTCTGAGTAAGAGAGATGATATGACTTACAATAAAGTCATTATATCTTACAGCATTGTCGTACATATTTATTGCATCCAATGCTCTTTCAGAAGGGTAGTCAGTATGTGCACTGTCCTTGAAGTATGCATATTCTTTAGGATATCTGCCGCTATATGCAGCATGTGTTCCGTATAGGTGTACAAAAATCACTTTTAAGGGTTCGGAATCTTGTAAAGCCTTTTCAATAAAAGGGAAAAGGCGCTCATCATACGATTCTTTATAGTACGACTTCTGTTGGTCGTTGCTCCCGGTATTGATAAAATAACTTTGATCTGCAGTTCTGCCAATCATTGTTACCAGGGTTTCATATAACCCGATTGGATTCTGATTTGATATCCAAAAGGTCTTATAACCGGCAGCCTTGACAAGTTGAATCATGCTGCCTTTTTCCTTTTCTTCAGGATGGGCGTTTGTACCAAAGGTTAAAGATTTTTCTAAAGCTGCAATCGTATGCGTGTGTGGACTTATCACATCATTAAATAAAACAAGCTGGTTTTCAATTTTCTTTAAATTAGGAGTGGTGTTGCGATAGTATCCATAAATCTCCATGTGGTGCTTAGTAGTTGATTCTCCAATGATAATGATGAGTGTACGCGGTTTATCCTTGCTTTGCGGAATTACAGATGATATATAAGGACTCTTGTTGGAATTAACCATATAGTCCTTGTATTTATTAATCTCTTCTTCATACAGTTTATAACCGTTCAAAAATTTTGAGATAATATGATGTTGAAAATGCCCTGCTTCTACATAAATAATTGTCCCGGTACAGGTAATCAAGAGTGCAATAATCCATCTGTAAAGACTAGATTGTGTTGTGGTTTTTTCGTGCAGACGTACTGGAGCGGTTGATTGTTGTTTAGTGAAAATGGATTTGACAACTGAAATTAAGTCTTTCAGATCTTGTAAATATGAATCAAGTGAATACTTATACAATGCTTTAATTACAAGCCAAAGAATGAGGATTGACGGTATCAAAAATTGAAGTAGGAGTTTGATGATTGGGGTTGTAAAATATACCTTTAGATACTCTGTTGATTCCGTAATGTTTGTTTCCAATAATATAAAAACAATAGAAGAGGTTAATTCTTCTTTATACAAATAAATGTAGGCTGTTTCAAAGAAGATTAATAGAAAAGTTACTAAGTAGATTGTAATAATATATCCTGCTTTAAGTATCTTCTTTGGTAAGAAAAACGCAAGCGAATATAGCAAAGCATGTAAGAAAATGAGTCTTTCCGGCATGATTGCCTCTATGGAGTTTTGAGCAGTAATTCCCCAAAATAAGAAAATAGGGAAGAATAATAACAGATAACTATATTTAACAAGGTAGGACATTCCTAGACTATGGGTGTTCTGATAAATCTAATTTATGAAAAAATGAATTGGCGAAATTAAAGAGTAATTTTTAAACTCAATGCAAATAAGCCAAGAATAACCCAGTTCGTGTTTTGAACAACAAATTGGATTGTAATAATCTTAATGGAACACAGCAATTTTGCTTTAAGTTTATTTTTATTCTCTTATTTTCGTGCCCTATATGAGCAATCCTACCATTGAGGATATTATTCAGTTTGTCGGAGGGACGGTTGAGGGTAATCAAAATCTAGTAATTACCGGTGTAGCCGGTATAGACGAAGCTTTGCCTTCGCAGCTAAGTTTTATATCTAATTTAAAGTATATCCAAAAGATTAAAAATACAAAGGCAGGTGCGGTCATAGTAAATAAAGATTTGCAATTGGTAGAGTTGCCTGCTGGACTTACATTAATCCGTGTGTCGGATCCATACCTGGCTTTTTGTATGGTTTTAGACAAATACTTTAATCCAATCAAATTTCAAAGCGGAATAGAACCTCATTCCTATGTCCATTCCGGTGCAACCATAGCAGACTCTTGTTATATAGGTGCTTTTAGTTATGTGTCACAAGGAGCGCAGTTAGCAGAAAAGGTTCAAATTTATCCTCATGTTTTTGTAGGTAGTAATATTAAAATAGGCAAGAATACCATCATTTATCCCGGAGTAACCTTATATCCCGAAACTGAAATAGGTGAAAATTGTATCATTCATTCAGGAACGGTTATTGGTTCTGACGGATTTGGACACGCTCCAATGCCGGATGGTTCTTATGCCAAAATTCCTCAAGTGGGTAAAGTGGTCATTGGAAATTATGTTGAAATTGGTGCTAACTGTACGATTGATAGAGCCACCTTGGGTGAGACACGAATTGAAGACGGAACTAAACTGGATAATCTTATTCAAATTGCGCATAATGTAAAAATAGGTAAACATACTGTAATTGCTTCTCAGTCGGGCGTTTCCGGTAGCACAACTTTAGGTAATTATTGTATGGTGGGCGGTCAGGTCGGTTTTGCAGGGCATATTCAGATTGCAGACAAGTCAAGATTTGGAGCGCAATCCGGAGTCCCGGCATCAATCAAAGAAGAAGGCAAAGATTGGATGGGTACTCCTATTGTTCCATTAAAGGAAAATCTTAAAGCAATGGTTATGAGCAGAAATCTCCCTAAACTTGAAGAGCGAATCAGGCAACTAGAAAATATTATTAAAGAACTTACATCAAAAGAATAATGAATCCAAAACAGAATACACTCGCAGGGAAAGTTACACTGTCGGGTATTGGTTTACATACCGGAAAAGAAACGACACTTAGCTTACTCCCGGCAGAAGCTAATTTTGGCTATAAGTTTAAAAGAGTGGATCTACCGGGGCAGCCGGTGATTGATGCAGATTGTGATTTGGTTGTTGAAACTGCCAGAGGAACTACACTGGAACAACATGGAGCAAGAATTGCAACCGTAGAACATACACTTGCTACGCTTGTAGGACTTGAGATTGATAACTGTCTTATAGAAGTTGATGGTCCCGAATGTCCAATATTGGATGGCAGTTCAAGAATTATTGTAGAAGCCATTGATAAAGTAGGAATTGTTGAGCAAGCTGAAGACAGAGAATACTTCGAGATTCCACACAACATTCATTATAATGATGCCAATAATAAAGTCGAGATGGTGGCAATGCCTTTAGATAGTTATCGATTAACTGTTATGGTTGATTACAACTCGCATATTTTGGGTACTCAACATGCTACCATTACAGGATTAAAAGAGTTTAGAAAAGAAATAAGCCCCTGTCGTACTTTTTGTTTCTTGCATGAAATTGAAGCAATGGTTAAAGCAAATTTAGTGAAAGGTGGCAGTTTGGACAACGCCATTGTGATTGTTGACAGACCTATAGAGCAGCAAGAGTTAGACAACCTTGCTAAATTATTTAACAAAGAGAAAATCGAGGTAAAGAGTGAAGGTATTTTGAATAACTTAGATTTAAGATTTCAAAATGAACCTGCTCGACATAAGTTGTTAGATTTAATAGGTGATTTGGCATTAGTTGGAAAACCACTCAAAGCACAAATTATGGCTGCACGTCCAGGACATGCATCCAATGTTGCATTTGCCAAGAAAATAAAAGCAGAAATGAAGAAGATTGAAAGGAAAGCACTTACAGAAGTGCCTTATTACAATCCTTCAGAAAAACCACTTTACGACCATAGAGATATAATGCGTATTCTACCTCATAAGCACCCTTTTCTATTGGTTGACAAAGTGCTAAGAATGGATGCTACAACCGTAATAGCAGTTAAAAACATCACTGCTGATCAGTATTTCTTTCAAGGACATTTCCCGGGTGACCCAATTTTTCCGGGTGTGTTGCTGGTAGAAACCATGGCACAAGCAGGCGGTATCCTTATTCTGGGAGATAAAGAAGATCCTGAGAATTATGGGACTTATTTTCTAAAGATAGAAAATGCCAAATTCAAGGAAAAAGTTGTACCCGGAGATACCTTAATTTTAAAGTTAGAATTGACCGAGCCGGTGAGAAGAGGTATATGTCAAATGAGGGGAAGAGCATGGGTTGGAGAAAAACTTGTATGCGAATCAGAAATGATGGCGCAAGTAGTAAAAATTAAATAAAAATCCGAATTGTGAATAAAGTTTGTTATAGTTATTATGAGGGATTTGAGAGTTTATAATGTTAGAAAATTTAAGTAAAAGATAATATGATACAGCCTTTAGCGTATGTTCATCCTCAAGCAAAAATAGATGATAGTGTTGTAATAGATCCTTTTGTAACCATCCATAGGGACGTTGAAATTGGTGCAGGCACCCATATCATGTCGGGTGCTGTGGTTTTTCCCGGTTCTCGAATAGGGAAAAATTGTAAAGTATTCCCGGGTGCTTCCATAGGTGCAATTCCTCAAGATTTGAAATACAATGGCGAAGAAACGCTTGCTATCATTGGGGATAATACAATAATTAGAGAAAATGTTACAATCAACAAAGGTACGGTAGCATTAGGAAGAACTGAGGTTGGAAGTAACTGCCTATTGATGGCATACTCTCATGTTGCGCATGATTGTATCGTTGGAAATAATTGTATTTTGGCTAACACAGTTCAACTTGCAGGACATGTGGTGATTGCTGATTTTGTGATTGTGGGAGGTATGAGTGCTGTGTATCAATTTGTACACATAGGTCAGCATGTAATGATTGCCGGAGGATGTATGGTTAGAAAGGATGTGCCACCATATACCAAAGCCGGAAGGCAGCCTATTTCTTACGAAGGTGTCAATTCTGTTGGGTTGAGACGCAGAGGTTTTTCTGCTGAAAAGATAAACGAAATTCAAGATATATACAGAACACTGTATCTTAGAGGAAATAATACCCAGAAGGCACTTGCAATCATAGAAAATGAAAAACCGGCTTCTCCTGAAAGGGATGAGATTCTTCAATTTATCAGAGAGTCAGAAGGTGGTATTATGAGAGGATATTCTTCTAAGCGATTATAATGCAACTTGTCTTAGAAAATATCTCTAAGTCTTTTGAAAATAAAGTCTTATTTAAAAACAAACATTTTGTTCTCAAACAAGGCGAATCTTATGCTGTTTCCGGTAAAAATGGCTCAGGCAAAACTACATTATTAAAAATTGTGATGGGTTATATGCAGCCGGATTCAGGAACTGTTTCTTGGCAATATGAACATGCCTCAAATGCTCCTGTCCAATTTCAAGATTTTGCATTTGCAGGAATACAAGAACAATTGTTTGATGATTTGACAATTCAGGAATCTATTAAATTCCATTTTAAATTTAGAAACCCGATTTGCGATAATTATTTAGAAAATATTAGAGCTGTTTTCCCTCCTACATTGTTTACAAAGAAGGTAAATCAATTATCAGCCGGTTGGATAAATAGGCTTAAACTTGTGCTTGCTATTTTCTCCAAATCAAAAGTACTCATTTTAGATGAGCCTTTTTCTAATATGGATGTTGAAGGCATTGAACAAATGAAAGCAGTTATTTCTGACAACCTTAATAACAGAATCCTCATTGTCGCAGGAAATAGGGAAGAAGAGTTTAATTTGTGTAAGAATAGGATTAATCTTTAAATTAATCTTGAATAATAATATTACAAGAACCTAGAATCATTCCGGTATCATCACTGATTGTCCCGATGTATATGCCGTTTGCAACCTTCAAATTAATGATATCCTCTCCGTAAGGGCTGAATATGTTTGTGCTTACAACTCTACCCGTATAGTCGTGAATTTTAAGTGTAATGTTCTTGTGAATCAAATCATTAGGGAGAGCGATTCTAAATTCACCTTTAGTAGGATTTGGATAAACTTTAAATTTGTATGATTGAGGTTTTAATTGTGTTACATTAATATGTTTGATACTTGCAGTGGATGAAAGGAATTTAAAACCACCGCGATTAGTGCCCACTAATACATCTGCTTTAGAACTGTCACGTAATTTAGTAACAGCAATTTTTATGCTTGTTCCTAATCGGTTGTTCCAAGAAGTATCGCGATCAGCATTTACTAAACCATAAAAATCAGTAATTTCAGGAAAGGTATAAAAAGGGTCATAAGAAATATACCACATTTTGATATGGCCTGAGTTAGAACCGGAAATTAATTCCGGTTTTCCATCGCCTTCAAAATCATAAAAGACAGGCGCAGACATTCCGATTGCTTCATATCCGGGAGGATTAAAATCATCTCTGAAAAGGTTTGCCCGTGCATTGCCTAATTGGTCAGTTATCTTTGTAAATGTTGGTTCAGAACCGGTAGAAGTGTTTTTGTAATATGCAAAATAACCATCGCGTTTTCCAACAATTAAATCCGGCTTGCCATCTTGACTGTAGTCAAAGATGGTAGGAGCAGCATATAAACCAACAGATTCATTTAAAAGATTATTGGTTTTAAATAAAAAAGTAGGGTTTGTTGTGGCATTTGAAGGGGAGGTGTTCTTAAAGTAAAGAATCTTGCCTTCAGCATTGCCGACTATCATATCTTCAATCCCGTCATTATCCATATCTCCAATTGCTATAGTAACTCCCAACTGATTGAAGCTGCTGAAATTCGCAAAATTTGTATCCACTAATTCATATTTAGGCAGTTGTGAAGTGCCAACATTGTTGTATCTGAAAAGTCGAGTATACGTAATAGAAGGGTTGAGCACTGTGTCTGGCTCAACGGCTACCAATAAATCAACCAAGCCGTCTTTATTTATATCCCAAAATGTAGGACTTACATTAGAGCCTAAATCTATGGATTCATCCATTAAAAAATTCTTATTATACAAATTAAAGTAAGGTGCTTGGTCGCTACCCTCATTTCTTAGGAACCAGATATTGTTGGAGAAGATCGGATGATTGCCATATTTAGGATCAATCATAAAATAGGAGGAAGCAATGATGTCTTTCTCACCGTCTCCATCTACATCAAAATGATAGAGTGCCGGCATGTATTTAAAGTTGATTTCATTTTCGTCATTATTAGGGAAAAATTTTGAGTATGCAATCATTGTATCATAATTCATTCCCAATTCTTTTTGTCCATTTTTAAGCATTAATAAGTTTGGGAATTCTGCATTGCCTAAGATGAGTTCTTTGTCGCCATCATTGTCTAAATCAATTGACAGTAAAGTGCTGCCACCTCCATGTCTTCTTTCTACATCGTTATCTCTTCTGTAATTTGGGAAAGAAATTCTATTGCAATTTAAAATAATCTCATTGCCGGGTGCTTCGTGAAAGCCTCCCCAACATAAATCTACCAGCCGAAATGCAAAGGTGTCCTTGGATAAGCCTTTTTCAACCTGTTCATTCAGATACAAGATGAGTGTTTCAAATGCAGATTCGTATTTGATATAATCTAAGTCTCCATCGCCATCAATGTCATCAATTATTGGCAAGTCGGCTAATCGTCCTCCTAATGTTAAAATTGAACCTGAACTATGTTCATATTGAATGTCTCCCATTTTGTATAATCGAAGAATTGAATCTGAAGGTTGAGTTATGTTTTTATACACTCTAAATCTATTCGAACCTCCTTCAAGGGTAAATAAGTCCGGTTTGCCATCTTGGTTAAAATCTCTAAAAAGTATGTAAGCATTCGTGTTCACATCCTTGAATAAATATTCAAATTGAGGAGCATATTCATAGCTGTAATTATTGTGTGTGCCTGTATTGATATATGTCAGAGTAACACCACCCGAACGGTCAAAAATGACTAAGTCCGGTTTCCCGTCATTGTTTAAATCAACAGGACTGAAGACCGGTAAATCAAGTCCTCCGACAAATGGGCTGACTAATGTTTTACCTTCTTTTGTGAATTGTAATGAATCAGAGAAATAAAGTTTAATATTACTACCCCCTTGTGCATTTAATGTTTCTGAAGAGGTAATCGCCAAATAGAATAAACAAAAGAGTGTAAATGTTGATATACGCAGTTTCACAGTAACAAAGATAGTGAAATTTATTGCTAATCTTGCAATGTGGAAATGAACAAACTTTATTCTATTTATCTCGATGCCAACGGGAGTATATATACAGACACTCGCAAACCACAGCCCGGTGCTATATTTTTTGCATTAAAGGGGGCGGGATTTAACGGAAATAAGTTTCTAAAACAAGCAATTGAGCAAGGTGCATCTTATGTAGTAGGAGATGAGCATCCCGATTTTATTAGTGAAAAGGTAATTATAGTGGATGATGTTCTAACAACACTGCAAAACTTGGCCTCTTTTCACAGAAACCATTGTAAAACGAAGATAATTGGAATAGGTGGTAGTAATGGTAAAACTACTACTAAGGAATTGTTAAAACGTGTGCTGAGTGTGAAATATAAAGTGCACGCAACTCCGGGCAATTTTAATAACCATATTGGTTTGCCCCTTACATTGCTATCCATGCCTGTGGATACGGAAATTGCACTATTAGAACTTGGCACTAATCAAAAGGGTGATATTGAACAGCTTTGTAATATTTGTCAACCTGATTTTGGATTAATCACCAATGTAGGGAAGGAGCATCTTGAAGGGTTTGGAAGTGTTGAAGCAGTTGCACACGAAGAGAGTCATTTATATAACTTTTTGTTAATGCATGGAGGAACTGCTTTTGTAAACGTTGATGATTCTTGGTTAGGGAATATGTCTAAAAGGCTGAGCAACAAAGTAGATTATTCTATAAATGATTTTACTGCGGAACAACTTGCACCTCAAATAAAAGCAAATAGTAACAGTAATATAGTATATGATGCAAATCTTGCAGGAAAGCATAATCTGAGCAATATTGCTGCTGCACGTGCTGTTGGGTTATTTTTTGGCATTGCAGAAGCTGAAATAGCAACTGCAATTGCAAGCTACAAACCCGACAATATGCGTTCAGAATGGAGGCAAACTGGGCGTAATTTGATTTTCTTAGATGCGTATAATGCGAACCCAAGCAGTATGGAAATGGCAATTCATACACTCCAAACAGTGCAAGCTGATAAGAAGATTGCAATATTGGGCGATATGTTTGAGTTAGGTGATTTTGCCTTGTCCGAGCATAGTGCGGTGTTGCAATTAGCACAACATGCGGGATTCGATATGGTTATTACTGTGGGAGAAGTGTTTGCAAAAGTTCATAGTTCACCAACGAGTTTTCTTGATGTTAAAAGCTTGATTTCGTTTCTCGAACAAAACAAGATTTCCGGCTACACCGTTCTGTTGAAAGGCTCACGTGGAATGAAATTAGAGACTTTGATACCTCATTTGTAGCGCTAAAAAGTTTTACTATTTTAACTTACTTGTTCTGTAAATGTTATCCAAAACTATTGCTGTTGCCATAGCTGCATTGAGAGACTCTATATGCCCACTTCCTTTTATGGTGATTCTAGAAGATATAAATTTTTCTACCTCAGGACTAATGCCATCCCCTTCATTTCCAATTACTAAAATGAAATTCTTTGGGAAAACAAAATGATGGACATCTGCGCCTTCTAAAAATGCGCCTAAAATTGGAATGTTTGCACTTTGAGCTTGACTCAGCCAAGTTTCTTTCTCAGTATAGACGAAGTTGATTTTAGAAAAGCCTCCCATGCTGGCTTGTATTGTCTTAGGATTAAAAATGTCAGTACATCCCTTGCTAAACGCAATATTGTTAAAACCATACCATACTGCCAGCCTTATAATAGTCCCAAGATTTCCTGGGTCTTGTATTTCATCTAAAAACAATGAACAACCTTTAGAGATTGAAGAACTTGAAAGACTTGGAACAGGTAGAGGAATAATAGCAATAGTATCACCGGGTGTTTCAAATGAGGAGATTTTATTGAGTTGATCTCCACAATTTTCTATTATAGAGGATGTAGGAAATAACTTGCATAATTCATCTTCAGATTTATGCCTAAAAAGTAAGGTGTCGGGAATAAAGTTCGTATGTGTTAATTCCTTAATAGATTTTTTCCCTTCGACTACAAATTGGCTATATTTTTGCCTGAACTTTTTGACTTTCAAGGAAGCAAATTGTTTTAACTGAGTATTGCTCAACATTTGGCATCAAAAATAAACATATCTTCATTTATCAGTGCGATAGTCATGCTTGTATTTGCATCAGGTTGCTCACTCACTAAGACTGTGCCTGAAGGGAAGCATTTGTTTATGAAAGTAAAATATGATTTACATGATGTCAAGCGCCAGAAACAAAATTTGCCGGAGTATAAAGAGCTAAATAACTATAAACCCAACAGAAAAATACTTGGATTGACACGTTTCCATCTTCGCATGTACAATCTTGGATTTAGTACGAAGGACAGCAGTTTGAACAATAGAAAAGTTCGCAAATTTCTACGTGATGCCGGAGAAGTACCGGTTCTTTTTGATTCTTCACATGCGGATAAAGCTGCAAACAACATCCGTCAATTCTTGTTTAATGCAGGGTATTATGATGTATCAGTGTATTACACTGTAAAATATAAGAAAAAAAAGGTGAAATATGTGATGTATCATATAGCGCCACAAGAGTATTATAGGGTTCAGTACTATAAACTTGATTGTAAAGATACCGCATTAAAGAATCTGATAAAGAGCAACCAATCCAATAGTCTATTTATAGGCGGAAGGAGGTTGGAGTTTGAGACTGTTAACCAAGAACGAGAAAGAGTCGTAACGTTGATAAGGAGTAATGGTTATTTTGATTTTAAAAAGGATTATTTGGATTTTGAGCTGGATACTTCACATGATAACCACACAGTGGATATTAAGCTTATTGTGAATTTGCCTTCAGATAAAAATGTGTTGTTGAAATATAAAGTTGAAAATATTACTGTACAAATCAATTCGCCATTTCACCAACCTTTTTCATATTTCGTTGAGTATGATAGTGTTCGATATTATACCAATCATTTTCCTTTTTCTCCCAAAGTGTTACAAAATAATTTATTGATAAAGCGAGGGGGGATTTATAATCAATCTGAATTGACTCAGACATATAGAAGGTTAAATGAGTTAGGGGTGTTTAGCAGTGTTGAGATTGAAACTACCAAGTCAAAGAGTGATAGTCTGAATCTTAATACCTCGATAACTGTTACACCGGGTAATCTGCAAAGCTTTACAGTTGAGCCTCAGTTAATCTCATCTGATTTGAGTAATCAAATTGCGAACTTAGGCAATTATAGAAATTATGGTGTTGCAGGTGTCGTTACATACTCACACAAGAATATTTTTAGAGGTGCTGAGAGATTAGATGTTTCATATACGCTCAGAGCCGAAACCCAATTCCGTACAAATGACAAAATAGATAGATTCTTTACTAATTTTCAAACAGGGGTTACAGCAAACCTTTTTATGCCTAGCTCTTATTTATGGCAATCACTCATAGAAAGAAAGAAACTAAATTCGGTGCGCTCTGTTCTGTCTCTTTCTTATATTTATGAGAATAATCTAGATTTTAAGCGCAATCTCATGCCTTTGTCTTTTTCGTATCAGTTTCTCAAGGATCGGAATGTATGGATGTTTACACCAATAGAAATATCGTATTCTAATAGCCTAATTGTCCCGGGCTTTCTTGATAAAATCAGCCCCCAGAATCTCGATTATGTAAAACGACTTTTTGCAAATAACTTAATTACTTCTTCAGGACTGCGTTATTCTCATTCTAAATTTAAGTCTAATAATGCAAAGGATTATGTTATTTGGCGAGCAAATTTGATTGAGTTTGGTGGCAATATTCATAGGATATTACGCAGGTCAATGGATACTGAGAAAGCGACAGATACTACCTATGATTTTTTGGGTGTAAATTATTTCCAATTTGTGAAATCAGAAATTGATTTGCGCATTGGAAAGTATCTTGATATGAATAATGCACTTGCTTTCAGATTCAATATTGGCGCTGGAATTCCTTATGGGAATGATGATATTCTGCCTTTTGATAAAAGATTTTTCATAGGAGGGTCAAATAGTTTAAGGGGGTGGCGTCCACGTACGTTAGGACCGGGAAGTTTTCTTGATACTACTGCCGGAACGCGCATTGACCGTTCCGGAGATTTAATAATACAAGGTAGTGTTGAATATAGATTTAAGTTTATTAGACCTTTAGAACTGGGAGTCTTCCTAGATGCCGGAAATGTGTGGACTCTTGTGAAAAACTCGGGTACAACCACTTCTGAGCTCTTTGATTATAGACGTTTCTTAGGAGAAATGGCTCTCAATACAGGAATTGGATTTAGATTTGATTTTAATTTTTTTATCTTTAGACTTGACTGGGGAATTCAGCTCAAAGACCCCGGAGTTGCTAAAAATAAAGGTTGGGTAGCAAAGGAATTATTTAAGCCCAAGGGCATTAATTATACTGTACTAAATGCAGGGGTAGGATATCCTTTCTAAAGAGATTATTAAGATTCAGCAATCTCTGTATAGACGCCCATTTCAGAGAATTTTTCAATTCTACTTTCAATAAGTTTATCTGTAGGAATGTCTTTTAAGGATTTGTGCAGTTTTTTAATCTCTCTTTTTAGAATTTCAGATGCTTCTTGAAGATTGTAATGAGCCCCACCTAAAGGTTCTTCAATAATCCCGTCAATTAATTTGTTGGCAAGCATGTCGTTAGGTGTAAGTTTTAGTGCATCTGCTGCCTTTTCTTTGAAATCCCAACTTCTCCAAAGAATTGAAGAGCAGTTTTCAGGAGAGATAACTGAGTACCACGAATATTTCATCATCATCACTTTGTCGCCAATACCAATGCCAAGTGCACCACCTGAAGCTCCTTCTCCAATCACAATGCAAATGATAGGAACTTTAAGTACAGACATTTCCATTAAATTTTTTGCGATGGCTTCGCCTTGCCCGCGTTCCTCTGCTTCCAGACCGGGAGATGCACCCGGTGTGTCAATTAAAGTAAGAATAGGTTTTTCAAATTTTTCAGCGAGTTTCATCAAGCGTAGAGCCTTGCGATATCCATCAGGATTTGCCATCCCAAAGTTGCGATATTGACGTTCTTTTGTGTTTCTGCCTTTTTGTTGGCCTATGATCATAAATGTTTGACCATCTATAGTGCCAAAGCCTCCAACAATTGCTTTGTCATCTTTGACAACGCGATCGCCATGTAGTTCAATAAAATCAGGAGCTATGTGTTGGATATAATCTAATGTGTATGGACGGTCAGGGTGTCTGGAGAGCTGTACTCGTTGCCAATTTGATAAATTGCCATATACCTCTTTCTTGAGTTCATCAATTTTTTGTTCTAATTGAGCAATGGTTTCAGACATGTCCACTTTTCCTTGAGTATGAGTCAATTTGACTTTTTCAAGTTGCTCACATAAATCTTCAACCGGTTTTTCAAAATCTAGATAGTTCATATCAACTGCAATATTAACTCAAAATATGATATTAAATATTTACCCCCATTTCATTCAACAAGTGGTCTGCACCAGATAAATATTTCATGATATATATGACGTAACGAATATCTACTCCTACAGAACGGCTGTAGTTCTCGTTCCAAGCATAGTCATTGATAGTTGCGGTGTATGTTCTGTCAAAGTTTATTCCAACCAAATTACCATTGCTATCCATTATCGGACTGCCGGAGTTGCCCCCGGTTGTATCTAAATTATAAAGCATGCACACCACCGGTTTACCTGTTTTCTTATCAATTAAAATCTCAGGATATTTTTTTTGGTCAAAGAAAGTTCTGAGATTGTCTGGCAAGAAATAGTCGGGATTGCCTGTGTTGTATTTTTGTTTGATACCTTCAACTGAAGTAAATGGATAGTCTGTTTCTCCATCATTTGGTGAATATCTTCTGATATAACCATAAGTAAGTCTTAATGTGGAATTGGCATCTGGAATAAAGTTTCCCGGTTGTGTTCTATATTTAAGTTCTGTGTAAATAGGAACCCAATAATTTAATTCAGCATCAATATACTCTTTTTGAGTCCTAATATCATTGATATACGGTAGTAATTCAGCCACAAAGTCTAGCATAGGAGACTTGATTTTTTGGAAATTTCCCGGACTTTTTTTCAAAATGTTTAGCCAATTGTTTCTGTCCTTTTGGTAATGCGCATAAAGTTTGTGTATCCACACTTCTTTATTTTTGGCTTTATTGTAGGATGAAACACTAATGCCTTCCGCTGCTAATCTGAATACTAAAGATTTAAAGAATTGATACTCGATATCTTGATTGTTTTCTACAAATCTTCTTTGTAATAATCCTTCTATAATAGTTTGTTTCTCTTTCCAGAAGGAAACAACATCTTTCTTAGGTTCAAGTTGAAGTTTTAAGATAGTTAAAGCTGTTTGAACATAACCTACGTCATTATTTAAGAAGTTCAAAATAAACTCCTTGTTAAACATTTGATTTTTAAGTCCGTAAAGGCTGTCAATCTTGTCAATCACTCTTTCATACTCAGCTCCCATGTGTTTTTCAATCGCAATTTGCTTCATCTTTAGGTCTTCTTCAATTTTAGATTGGAGTAGTCCGGTTCTTTTTAATCCTTGAATTTTACCTTCATAATTTTTTTTGACATTGGCGAGGCTTTTCATTGTAGAAGCCAAATTCAGATATCGTTCTTGGTTGCCAATGTTGATGCTTACATCTTTCATGGTCTGAATTTTATAGCCAAACCATTCTGAAATAAAAGGGAGTAAATGTTGTTCTTGATATTCAATAAATCTAGCAGGTTGATGCCTGAATGTTCTGCCTGGATAGCCCAAAATAAATACTAAGTCTTCTTCTTGTACTCCGTTAGGATTGATTTTCAGGAACTTATTTGGCTTATAGGGAACATTCGATTTATCATATTCTGCAGCTTTGTTATTCTTGTTTGAGTATGCACGTAATATTGTAAAATCGCCTGTATGCCTAGGCCATTCCCAATTGTCTGATTCTCCTCCAAATTCTCCAATTTGTCTGGGTGGAACATAAACTAAGCGTGTGTCTGAAAGGATTTCATATCGAAAGAGTACATACGTTCTGCCGATGAACATTTCTGACACTTCAATTTTTAAGTTTGGATGTCGTTTTGATTCTTCTTCAACTAGTTTTTTAGTGTTTTGTGCAATTGTTTTCTCTCTGTTTTTTCCATCTGTATTGTCCCCAATGCCTTTTAATATGATAGAGGAAACATCTTCATAAGAACGTGTGATTTTGCACTCAATTCCAACGGGAATTTCTTCTTCACGAGTTTTTGCCATAAACCCATTTTCTAAATAATTGTTTTCAACAGAAGAAACCCTGCTGACAGCACCAAAAGCACAATGATGATTTGTAATGATTAAGCCATCTTCTGAAATAAATGAACCGGTACATCCGCCTATTCTAACCAATGCATTGGTTAGGCTGATACCATTTGGATTAAATATGTCTTCTTGTTGAATTTTAAACCCTGCTTCTTTAAAGTCAATTTTACTCAGATCACTCAAAGGAAACATTCCTTCTTCTTGTTTGTTAGAGTTAAAAATGAATATGCAGGCTATGCACCCGAATACAAAAGCAATTTTCTTTATCATGATTTTTTAGTTAAAGTCGAGATTGAGTGTGCGAAAATAATGAAAGTATTTGGCTTGGAATGAATTGCAAACACATATAAAACACAAGAGGGTGGACATTTGCCCACCCTCTTGTGTTTTATATGTGAAAAGCGTTTAATACTTAATATTAAAGTCAACCCTTCTGTTTTTAGCTTTACCAGCGGAGGTTTTGTTATCCGCTATAGGTCTTTCATCTCCATAACCAATTGCAGTTAAGCGAGCTTCGTCAATTCCTTTGCTTACCAAGTATGCTTTCACAGCATCTGCACGGTCTTGAGATAACTTCTTGTTAGCCTCAGATTTTCCAACATTGTCAGTATGACCTTCAATGTCCACATAAGCTTCTTTGTAACGTTGAAGCATTTCAACCAAGATGTCTAGATTTTTGTAAGAATCTTTAGTGATAATTGCTTTTCCTGTTTCGAAGTTGATACCCTTTGCAGCAAGCGCAATTTTCTGAATATCTTGCTTCTTAATTTCAGGACATCCTTTATTTGCAGCAATACCAGGTACGCTAGGACATCTGTCAAGGTGGTCAGGGATACCATCTCCGTCAGAATCTGGACAGCCTTCCCATTCTGCTGGACCTTTAACATCAGGACATTTATCATCAATATCAGGAATGCCGTCTCCGTCTTTATCAGGGCATCCTTTTAGTTCAGCAGGACCTGCTGCATTTGGACAACGGTCATCAATGTCAGGAATACCGTCTCCGTCAGTGTCAGGACATCCTTGGAATTGTGCAGTGCCGGCTTCGTTAGGGCAACGATCTTTAGGGTCAGGAATTCCATCGCCATCAGTATCAGGACATCCGTTGAATTCAGGAAGTCCTTTTGTGTAGCGACAAGAGTCTGCGTGGTCAAAAATGCCATCTCCATCTGAGTCCAAAGGACAACCTACACTGTCAACAATCCAACCCAATGGTGTTTTTGGACATTTATCTAACTTGTTTGGAACACCATCTTGGTCAGAATCCTTAGGCTTTTTAGGTCCTTTTTCATAATTAAATAGGTCGTATGGTAGATTTACAACAACTCCTAATGAATGAAACATATAAGAATCATAGAGTTTCCTTCTTTTATGAACACCATCTGTGAAAGGATAGCCATCCCAAATATCATTGTATGTATAGTTAAACACAGTTTGTGCGCGAATTCCTATCTTGTCATTAATATTGTATTGTATGCCTCCACCACCGGTAAAGACTCCACAAAACTCAGTGAGGTTGTTGCGAGTTTGATTTAATATTTTGGAATGAATATATTGGAAACCCCAGCCTCCAACTAAATAAGGAAATAGCTTAGCATCAGAAGAAAGGATAATATCATTGTTAAATTTATAGCGCAATCCTGTTGATACATTAAATAATCTCGCGGTAAAACCGGCTCGGTCGAAAGGAGGCTCTGAATAAGGTACATTTTTATAGTAACCTAAATCACCCGATCCGCCAAATAACATTACATCAAATGATGGCGATAAGTAATGACTAATGTTGCCCGAAACTCCCATATAAGTTGGTTTGCGTGCAAAAAATAAAGAATAGCCGTGATCTCCTTGGTATTCCATGAATCCTCCGTTGATCTCTATACCTAATTTGTTGTCAGCATTTTGTGCATTTGATGGATTGTTAAGTCCAAATACAATGGATAATGGTACCAGTAGGGTAAGTAGTGTTTTCTTCATGAGTAAGATATTAAATTTTCTCTTTATGATTATGGGCAAAAGTAAATATTATTTTAGTTCAAGCAAATTTTTTTGTGCGATAAACTTGAGAGTTATTGGGACGAATAAATTAGTTCGCAATATCGAGTATGTTTCCACTTCTATATACCCTATAACTTTTTAAGGGGTATATGGCAGGACCATTTGAAATTTGACCATCATATTGAAACTTAGATGCACAGCATTGTTCAAAAATGCCATTAATACTACTTCCACATCGGAAAGTGAAATTGGAATCTAATTCAACTTTTGAACATGCATCAAAGGGTTGATAAGGACAAATTCTGTCTGTGGCATAATATTGATCATCAAAGCCATGAAATAACGTGATACCCTTATTGCCTCCTTCTAAATATATATAATTACCCGGAATTAAGAGCTTTGAGTATAAAGGTAATTCCATGTTTACTCTTATGCTGACGGGCACATTGGGAATTACATCTTTGTCATTGTTTTTATTACATGAATAAGTAAGGACAATACACAAGGTAAGGACAATGAGTGTAAATAAATGCCTGAAGAGCTTATTCTTTTTCATATTGATAAAATCCCTTACCGGTTTTCCTACCATAAAATCCAGCCAATACTTTCTGTTTTTGAATTCTGCTTGGTCTAAATCGATTCTCATAGTTAAACAACCCAAACATGCTTTCTGTTACAGAATAATTTGTTTCCACTCCAATCAAATCCATCAGTCGGAATGGTCCCATTTTGAAACCTGTTGCCTCAAGTAGTTTGTCAATTGTTTCAATACTTGCTACTTGTTCTTCAACTAATTTTAAACTTTCAACATAGTAATGTCTGGCAACCCTGTTTACAATAAATCCGGGTGCGTCTTTGGCTGAGACTCCGGTTTTGCCAAGCTTTCTAACCAATTCATTGCATGTTTTTGCGACTTCGCTTGAAGTGGATTCTCCCTCAATTATCTCAACCAATTTCATGATATGTGCAGGATTGAAAAAGTGAATTCCTATTATACGTTCAGGGTTTTCAAGTCCGTTGGCAATTTGAGTAATTGGAATAGAGGAGGTATTGCTGGCTAAAATTGTGTCGCATGAATTTAGAGCAATAACTTTTTTGAAAAAATCTTGTTTTAAATTGAGTTTTTCAGGAATTGCCTCAATAATCAGGTCAGCAATTAATTTGTTTACTTCCGTAGTAAATGAAAGCCTGCTTAGTGTTTGTGTTTTTTGTTTTTCACTTATTTTTCCAAGTTCTTGCGCTTTTTCAAGATTCTGTGTAATGTGGTTTTTAGCTTTAAGTAAAAATTCTTCACTAATGTCGTAAAGAATAGTTTCTAATCCTGCCATTGCACAAACCTGTGCAATCCCTGACCCCATCACTCCTGAACCTGCAATTACGATTTTTTTAATTTCCATTGAGTTGCAAAGATATACAAATGTATTACGCATTGATTTGTCCATTTATTCTTACTTTTGGCAATTCAAAAATTGATAGCATATTAGGAGAATGAAAAAAGCCATTATTACAGGAATTACAGGTCAAGACGGGGCGTATCTTGCTGAATTTTTATTAAAAAAAGGGTATGAAGTACACGGTATTAAAAGAAGAAGTTCTATGTTTAATACTGATAGGATTGATCACTTGTATGAAGATCCGCATAATCCGAATGCCGCGCTGAAACTTCACTATGGTGATATGACTGACAGTACTAATTTGATAAGTATAGTGCAAGAAGTGCAGCCGGATGAGATCTACAATCTTGCAGCACAAAGCCATGTGAAAGTTAGTTTTGAAAGTCCGGAATACACAGCAAACTCTGATGCTTTAGGGACATTGAGACTATTGGAAGCTGTTAGAATTCTCGGACTCACAGAGAAAACTAAAATTTATCAGGCTTCTACTTCTGAATTGTATGGCAAGGTGCAAGCAATCCCTCAAAATGAAACCACTCCTTTTTATCCCCGCTCTCCTTATGCAGTTGCTAAAATGTATGCCTATTGGATTACGGTAAACTACCGAGAGGCTTATAATATGTACGCATGCAATGGCATTTTATTTAACCACGAATCTCCGATTAGAGGAGAGACTTTTGTAACTAGAAAAATAACAAGAGCTGCTGCAAGAATAGCCTTGGGATTACAAGATAAATGCTATTTAGGTAATCTTAATTCTAAACGAGATTGGGGGCATGCTAAGGATTATGTGGAAGCTATGTATCTGATTTTACAACAAATCAAACCGGAAGATTATGTTATTGCTACAGGGCAGACTACCGAGATTCGTGATTTTGCACGGCTTGCTTTTGGATACTTAGGTATAACATTGGAATTCGTAGGTAAGGATGAGAACGAGAAAGGTATTATTGCGGAAATTGATACTGAACGTGCTGTCGCATTGGGACTGAATACCAAGTTTATCAAACAAGGAAAAGAAGTGATTGCTGTTGATCCAAAGTATTTTAGACCAACTGAGGTTGATTTGCTTATTGGTGATGCAACAAAAGCGTATCAAAAATTGGGCTGGAAACCTAAACATACCCTAAAGGAACTCGTGGATGATATGATGCATGGAGATTTGAACTTAATGAAAAAGGATGAATTTCTGAAGCAAGGTGGTTATGGCTATAAAAATTATTTTGAATAGTATTCATGTTGAGAATCACACTTTTTGATGATGAAATGCGAGAGGATTTGTTTCCTCTTTCACTAAGTAGAAGTTGCGCTGATTTTAGATGGGGTATTTTGACCATTCGCGAAAAATGGGAGAAAGTCTTGAATTCCGCAGTGCACATCAAGACTGTTGATTATTTACAACCATTATATGGCAATGCAACTCATCCTGTTGAGGTTAACAGCAGGTTATTGCCGAATAATGATTTTATTAAGCAACTTTCTAACTTATGTGCAGGCGATGCAATCTATAAAGGGGAAGTATTGCTTGCACGAAATGGAACAAATGAAAGTAAAAGGGTTGAATATACAGGGGAAGTCGTTTTGTTGTCAAATCTGTGGGACATTTTTCAATTTAATGCTCGCGAAATCGAATCTGATTTTCAGATTCTTACTTCAGGTAGAAGTTCACAAAAGTTATCTTCAACTAACCAAGTGTTTGGAAAACATCCTGTTTTTCTTGAAGAAGGCGCAAAAGTGGAATGTGCCATTTTTAATACTACCGATGGTCCAATTTATCTTGCAAAGGATTCTGAAGTTATGGAAGGGGCTATGATTCGAGGTCCATTTGCTTTAGGAGAACATAGTCAAGTAAAAATGGGTGCAAGGATATATAGTGGTTCTTCATTTGGTCCACATTGTAAAGTAGGAGGAGAGGTGAGCAATAGTGTTATTTTTGGATATTCAAATAAAGGTCATGAAGGGTTTTTAGGAAACTCTGTGCTGGGAGAATGGTGCAATTTGGGTGCAGATACCAATAATTCTAATCTTAAGAATAATTATGATGAGGTTCGGTTGTGGAACTATCGCAAAAAATCTTTTGTAAAAACAGGATTGCAATTTTGTGGACTCATCATGGGGGATCATAGTAAATCAGGAATTAACACCATGTTTAATACCGGTACTGTTGTGGGCTTTTCATCAAATATTTTTGGGGCAGGATTTCCAAGAAATTTTATTCCATCTTTTTCATGGGGTGGAGCTGCAGGAATTGAGCTTTATACATTGCCTAAAGCACTGCAAACTGCCCAAAGGGTAATGGCAAGACGCGGTGTTGAATTAACCGAAGTACATAAAAATATTTTTAAAGTAATTGAAAATATAGAAAAGTAGTATTTAAAGGCTTGTTAAACTGTCTTTTGCGACTGTTTAATGTTATTTAGTGAATATTCTGTTTGATTTTATAAGACTCAGAGTCGAGATCCAAGTATTTATCAGGTAGCACATTTTCAAACAATAAAGCCATATTTTTGCGCCAAGTCAAAAAGAGTTAAGTCTAAAATGAGAAGAAAAATAATTGCCGGAAATTGGAAGATGAACACCAATCTCAATGAGGCTTTGGGATTAGTAACAGAGATTAAAGGCATTATCAAAGATGAGGTTCGCAATGATGCTGAAATTATATTGTGTCCTCCCTTTGTTAGTATTGCTGCTGTGGCAAAAAATCTTGAAAATCATTCTATTTGCCTCGGTGCGCAAAATGTTCATCAAGAACCGGAGGGGGCTTATACCGGTGAAATTTCAGTATCAATGCTCAAAAGCGTTGGTTGTACACATGTTATTGTAGGACATTCTGAACGCAGGCAATATTTTTCTGAAGATAATGAGGTGTTAAATCAAAAAAATAAAAAGGTTGTTGAGGCAGGTTTGATTCCCATTTATTGTATTGGTGAAACTTTAGAAGAAAGAGAGAGCGGTGATTTGTGGGATGTGATGAATGTTCAGCTATGGGAAGGGCTTGCTAATTTGCCATCAGACCTTAATTCAAATCAAATTATCATCGCTTATGAGCCTGTTTGGGCGATTGGAACAGGAAAGACTGCCACTACCGAACAAGCACAAGATGTACATTCTTATATCAGAGAGCAATTGGCTGAAATCTTTTCTGTGGAAACAGCTGCCGGCATACGGATTTTATACGGAGGAAGTGTTAAACCAGGCAATGCAAAAGAGTTGTTTTCAGCAGAAGATATAGACGGAGGTCTGATAGGCGGAGCTTCGCTAAAATCAAGAGATTTTTGTGAAATCATCAAAGCCGCAGGTTGAAATTCTGTGGAATGATTTTTGAAAACATTGAGAATATCTCATTACTCTTGTCGTTGATATTAAGATTGCTGCACTGTTTATGAAAAAAACTATTTTCTTACTATTCTTTATGTTGCCTTGTGCATTCTCAATGCTTTATGGGCAACAGAGAAGTTTCTCGCCAGCCCCTGAAGTTTTTATAAATGAATTGGTCAAACACATGACCGAATATGGGCAAGAACACGTTGCAGTGGAGGTGAAAAAGTTTAAAGCAGCATGGGATGCAGGGAAATTTGATGATAAGGAAAAACAAGCCATCAGAGATATCTGTGAAGATATGCTATATAAAAAATTAGCGGTTCAACCATATTTTGAACTGTTTATCAGCACTATTAACTTCTATTTTGCGAATAATATTGAGAAAAAAGTGCTTACTCAATGGCAAGATATTAGTGGTAAATTGCTGAGTAAGAATACAAAGGATTATTTAGCTTTTCTTCAAACAGCAAACAAACTATTTGCTGAGAATATTCTTTACAGTAGTGAGCAACAGAAGTGGTATGCGGACAATAATAAATTTGAATTGGTATATGATGGAAGGGTTGCAGTCAAGTTCAAATACTTAAATCTCACATGCGAAGCTTTTTTGGATAGAATGCAAATTTTTGATACTGAGGGTACATTTTATCCGGATAAAGCAAATTGGGTAGGTAGAAATGGCAAGGTAAATTGGTCAAGGGTTGGGCTGCCGGAAGAAGTTCTTTTTTGTAAACTAACTAATTATAAAATTGATTTTATAGGAAGCACTTATACAGCTGATAGCGTTTATCTTAGATATCCCAAGTATTTTAAAGGCGATGTGTTGGGGATGATGACAGACCAAGTTTCTTTTACTACAAGCCAAGACCAACTTATGAATGGGAATTATCCTAAATTTTCAAGTTATAAAGGCAATGTGAAAATAGATGGTCTTGTTGGAGATTTAGCTACCTATAGCGGGGGATTTAGTTTGCAAGGTAAGGTAATAACCGGAGACAACGTGAGTGGAGAGCCTGTTACGATTACCCTGTTTCAGGATAAGAAGCCACGAGTTGTATTACAATCAAAGTCATTTAAGATTAATGAAGGTGTTGCAGGTAGTTTAAATGCATCGTTTAAAGTGTTGTTAGATTCTAATAGAAGTGTTTTTCATCCTGCTATTGAAGTTCGTTATGATTTTAATAAAAAGGAACTTGTTGTGAACAAAGGTGAAAAGGGGCTAATGCTCATGACGTTCCAAGATGATTTTCATGGAGTTGAAATTGATGCAGATAGGGTGGTATGGAAACAACTCACACCCTATATTGAATTCAGAAATATGTCTCCGGACAAACCTGTAGCAATTGAATCAAAAGACTTTTTCAAAGAATTCAGATATGAAAAGGTGCAAGGAATCTTAGCATACAATCCTCTCTATAGAATGCGGGATTATTCTTTAAAAACCCAACAAAGGAAATTTCACTTAGATGACTACTGTGCTTACTATCAAAGTAAAAAAGAGTATATTCAAGAGCAAATAATTAACTTAGCTGATGATGGCTATATATACTACGATATGCAAACGGACTCTATTGAGATTAGAGATAGACTTTACAACTATGTAAATAACCACATGCAAGTACGTGATTATGATGTAATAAGAATGATTTCGGTTATTTCTGCAAGACCCAATGTTACCCTAAGTTTAAATAATATGAACCTGCAAGTTGAAGGAGTGCGTAAATTTACTTTTAGTGATAGTCAAAATTGTATTGCAGTTCCTCATGAACAACAAGTCTTGATTAAAAAAGATAGGGCGATGAACTTTGGAGGTGTTGTGAGAGCAGGAAAGGTTGATTTTTATTCAAAGTCTTTCAATTTTGAATACAATTCGTTTATGATTAGGAATACCCATTTTGATTCAATGGTGTTATATTATCCTGATGAAACAACAAAAGCATTAAGAAAAGTACAATCTGTACTGTCAGATTTATATGGTACACTTGAATTTGATTATCCCAAGAACAAATCAGGTCTAAAAAAGAAAGACTACCCTGAGTATCCCATTTTTACGTCTGAAAGAGGTTCTAAAGTACATTACGAATATGAACAAACTCATAATTTTGTATACAAGCGTGATAATTTTTATTTTGAGGTTGATCCATTCAGAATTACCAATTTGAATGACTTTACGGCTGCTGATTTAAAATTACCAGGCACTTTTATTTCTGCCGACATTTTTCCTGATTTTCGATATGAGTTGACAATTCAACCTGACTTCTCACTTGGATTTGTCAAGGATATTGATTTGCCAATGTATATGTCTAAAGGAAATGCAAAGCTAAATATTTCGCTCAGCAATCAAGGGCTGTATGGAAATGGCGAGATTCAATATTTAACTTCTATTACCAAAAGTAATGATTTTCTAATTCTGCCTAAGGAAACACAAGCAAACAGCAAAACATTTGATTTGCCTGAATCATCAAAATATCCTTTGGTTGCAGGGGTAGATGTTTCTACTCGTTGGTTGCCTTATGAAGACAAGATGCTTGTGTCACACAATACAGAGAAGTTTAATGTGTTTCAAACAAAATATCAATTTGGTGGCATACTGAGTCTTGAGCCTACTGCGTTGTCCGGCAATGGTCAATTAGAATGGAGCGAAGCTGAATTTTTCTCCAAAAAGATGGTTTATGGAAGAAACAAAGTTGATGCAGACACTTCAGGAATTAGAATCTTTTCAATTGACCCGGGTGTCTTTGCTTTTCAAACTACAAATGTTGAAGCACATATTGATTTTGACAAAAGAAAAGGACATTTTATTGCAAATGCTCCTGATGACATGACTTATTTGCCTGTTAATCAGTACGGGACAGTGTTAAGCGACTATACTTGGAAAATGGATGAGAAAAGAATTGAGATGCGACCCAATCCGAAGTTTCCTGCTCTAAAACCTTACTTTGTTTCCACAAAAGCAGATCAAGACTCACTCAAGTTTGAATGTTCGTATGCTGATTTTGATATGAAAGAGAATGTAATCTATATGGAAAAAATACCCTATATAGATGTGGCTGATTCTCGTGTATTTCTTGTTGATGGCAAAGCAATTGTGAGAAAAGATGCCGATATGGATAAGCTTGACAGTACATTAATTGAAGCGAATAGGGTTGATAAGTATCACAAGATTTATAACACTCAAACGAAGATTTATGGCAAAAATAATATCAGAGCAAGCGGATATTATGATTACAAAACCAAATTAGGAGAACAACATATTATCAATATGGACTCAATCAAGATTGATGATTCAAAACATTTAGTGGGAGTTGGGTATATCCTTGATTCACAGATGTATTTCTTGGATAAGGCTATAGGTTATAAAGGATGGGCTAAGATTGTCAGTACGGATAAGCCAATAGTCTATACCGGTTTCATTAAACCTATCCATACCATGGACTATGTTGTTGGTCAATGGGTGAGGTTTAAAGGGGATATGGATGCAGCAGACGTAGTGATAGATGTTGCCAATCCGCGCAATGTTGACAATAGACCTTTGTTGTCTGGACTTTTTGTTGCTGGTGATAGTGTGAGAGTATATCCTATGCTTTTTGGAATGAAACAAGGGTATTCCAATCCGGAAGTTACCTTAGATTCCGGTGTGTTATTTTATGATCATGCAAGCGGAGATATCGTTGTTGGAGATAAGAAGAAATTGTTTGAAAAAGAAGAACGCGGCAATGTAATTCGAATTAACGATCAAGCAAGGACTATTAAAACTGAAGGTAGATTTGATTTGAGTTTAAATGTAAAACCCGGTATCAAAACAGGTTTTGCGGGCACAAGTTTGTGGAAAGAGGGAGATACCACATATAATTTTGATTGGACTGTTTTTATAGATTTTCCTTTACCCAAAGAAGCTGTTACTCGAATGATTGAACTTGCCAAAAATGAAAATTTTGGTACCGCTACCAGTATTAAAACGAGTGCCTTTGTTGCAAATTTAGCTGAGTTCTATACCTCTGCAGCAGATATGAAAACACTGATGAGCAGAGTGAAGAATAGTGGCATGCTCAATGGAGAGAGTGTGGTTGCCACCAGTCAGTTTTTTAAAACAGTTGGCAAAGCATCCGATAAAGTTAAAGAAATTTTTGACTCTGATTTATATATCAAAGAAGTCAACTCGAGAGCTCCTGAAAAAGCCATGTTCTTTATTGCAGCATCTAATTGGAGATTTGATAATAGAAACAATGCCTTTATATGTAATGGGGCAATCGATATTGCTTCTATTAATGGTGTGAATATCAATAAGCGTTTTGGAGCAATATTGGTTGTTGATAAAAAGCGCAGTGGTGATGATATTCATATCTATATTGAATTTACTCCAAATGAGTTTATTTATCTGAATTATGTGCGTGGTGTGATGTATGCTTATGCAACTGATGATAAGTTTAACCAAATCATTTTAGAGAAAGGAGAGAAGATTTCCAATGATGATTATAGTTTACGTAGAGGAACTCCTCGATCTGTAGATAAATTGTTGAGGCGGTTTGACCAATTTTAGAAAAAACATTTAGATTTGCACTTCCTAACTTTATTACTTTAAATTTTAGAATTGATAGAAATACTTTCAATTATCGGACTTGCAGCTTTGTCTTACGTGCTTGGTTCAATACCGAGCAGTGTATGGATAGGAGAAGCACTTTTTGAGAAGGATGTCAGAGAATACGGTAGCGGAAATGCAGGGGCAACAAATACCTTTAGAGTCTTAGGAACAAAAGCAGGTACTTTTGTACTGATGATGGATATTTCCAAAGGGCTAATAGCCGCTTCGCTTCCTTGGTTGCTTAATTTTGTAGATATATATTCTGTGAGATTTGTGAACCTTCAACTATTGTTTGGTTTATTGGCTGTGCTTGGGCATGTATTCCCGTTGTTTGCAAATTTTAAAGGAGGAAAAGGAATTGCTACTCTTTTAGGGATGGTTATAGGTATTCATTATGTACCGGCTCTGATTTGCATTGCTTTGTTCATTGTTATTCTGTTTGCGACCAAGTATGTATCCCTTAGCTCAATTTTAGCTACTATTTCTTTCCCGCTAATGTTGATTTTTATTTTTAAACCTGATGAGCCTCTATTTGTTGCATTTGGCATTTCTGCAGCTATCATGGTTGTGCTTACGCATCAAAAAAATATCAAGAGGTTAGTTGCCGGCAATGAAAGTAAAGCCAATATTAAACTTAGAAGACGAAACAGAAGAGAAGATGCATAAATGCACTCTTCTAATGAATATCATCAAGCTTGGTATCTCGCATTCTAATAATGAATTTTCTCTCTATTAAAATTGTCATGAGCATACTGCTCTTATTAAAATCTCTTTATCTTTAATAAGATGAATGATTAAAACTTATTGGTAGGAATAGAAATTCCCATTGTAATATCTAAAAAGAATCTCGGATTGAGAATTCCTGATTTCTTGCCTTTGTATCCGGGTCTCGCTCCGAAAGCAGTTTCAAAAGACATCCAGGTTTTATTTGGGTGTCTGTATTGCCAACCAAATCTCCATCCCATTCTGCTGATATTTTTATTATCAATATTCCATACAGTATTGTCAGCTGAGCTCATGTCTGCAAATGAAACGACAGGTGCGAACATAAAATCCAGAAAAATATCATTTAATCCGGCATTACGTCTATTGCCCCAACCTTCAACATAAACAAGCAAATTGGTAATATATTTATATGACAAACCGGCAAAAATTGCAGCGGTCTTCATCATTGTATAACCGGAATAGATAGAATTTCCTCCTTGCTTTTGACCATAAGCACCAAATTGAAATGTCCTTGTTTTGTCTTTAGAATCTTCAGCAACAAAATCAGAAGCCCCGTCTCCTTCACTTATGTCTATGGCTGTGTTAATAAATGAGACTCCACCGCGTGCACTGAATATATTTCGTGCAGTACCCGGTACATAAATGTATTGAGTATTGGTATATCTATAATTTCCAACTGTATAAGATGAAGATGATAATACAATTTTCATGTTTGTGCGTTTTGTTTGATCGCTGAGCGTATAATATGCAACGGGTTCAATATGTATATGTTTTGAAAGTCCACTTGCACTATACATCAGACTATTGTCTATATGCTCACGCGCATTCATGTCGAAGTATGCACGTCTGAAGGTGAGCCCAAAGCAGAGACTTTTATCTAAGATATAATCTGCTCTAATCCCCCAACCCATTGTTACATTTGTCCAATATGCGTCTGCATAAAAAGGATCTAAATGGATGGTTGTCCGTTTCAAATCGTATGGGTCATCGCTAGAGATTGAATAGCTGATGTTTTGCCCAATTGCATTTATACTGATAAATACACTGATTAATGTTAGAGTAATGTTTTTCATAATGTTAAATAGTTTGGTTCAAAAATAAATATGTTTAAATATGTTGTTCTTCTTATGTTCTGTTTTTTTTTAATCAATTAAGTTGTTTCCTGAAGCTTTTTTAATGGCTTCCACTTTGTTGTTGACTTGCAGTTTGCGATAGATATTTTCAATATGCTTGCGAACTGTATGATAGCTAATAAAAAGATTAGCGGCTATTTGTTCATAAGTAAGCCCGTTCTTTAATTGATTTAATAATTCTATTTCTCTATCTGTTAAACCAAAGTCTTGTGAGTCAAACTGGACGGTCTTTGGATTTTTAATCAAGTTGAGAGCTTTTAGCGCAATACCCGGGCTCATGGCTGCACCGCCTGTCATTGCATCCATTATTGCTTGGAAAAGTTGATCGGAATTGCTGTCTTTTAATATGTAGCCTGAAGCTCCCGATAAAATTGCATTGAAAAGATTTTTTTCATCATCAAACATGGTAAAAATCAATACCTTAATTTGATTCCAATTTTTCTTAACCTCTTTGGTGGTATCTATGCCGTTCATGATAGGCATTTCAATGTCCATCAATATTATATCTACATTACTATCACGATTTAACATTGAAATCAGTTCTTTGCCGTTTACTGCGATGTGTTTTAATTTTAACTGCGGAAATTTTGCAATACGCTCAACAGCTGCTTGCCTCGAGAAATGGTTGTCTTCTGCAATTGCAATAGTAATTGGCATATTAAGTTCAAAGGTCATGTTATTCATAGCTGAGTGCAATACGCAGTGTTTCGTATATTGTGTATTATTTGAGTGGAAACCCGCCAAAGATGCGAGTGCCATTGTTAGGATTGCTCTCTATTTGAAGATGTCCTTTCACTTGCTCCATTCGGTATTGCATATTGATAACACCGTTACCTGAATTCATGTTTTCTTGTAAAAACCCTTTGCCGTTATCTTCGATTAAGAACTCCAATTGATTTTCTATTTCATTGTTGAGCGTAATGCTGATTAAACTGCAATCAGCATACTTTAGTGCATTGTTTACAGCTTCTTGTATTGTCCGAAAGAGATGTGTAGTTTGAATGTCGTTCAATATTACTTTAGCATTTCCTTTAGTTTCAATTTGGATAATTTTTCCATGTTCTTCTAAATTGCTCAAGAAGTCTCTTAACCTAATCTCTATCTCCTCCAAACTGTTTGATTCTTTGTTTAATAACCAAACAGTCTTTCTAAGTTCTTTCATGCTAAGTTGAATGTGGTTTCGCACTTTTTTGATTCTGGAGTTAGATTCGTCACATTCTTCAGTTAGTGCGTTGATGAGCGTTAAATGTGAGCCTATATTGTCATGCAGTTCTCGAGAAATGCGCAATCGTTCTTCTTGTACTTTGTTTCTTGCTTTTTGTTCTTGTAAGGATAATTCCAATGCTGCTTGTTTAACCTGAGCCTGTTTTGCTCGAAATTTCATAAAAATTATAAAGATACTGATGATTAAGCAGATGAATATCACCATAAACCATAGGAATGTTTGTTGTGATTTTATGTCTTTCTCTAAGAGTAATTGCTTGTTTAGTAGTAATTCCTTTTCTTTCTCATTTGTCTCATATTTTACCATCATGTCTGCAACAGATGTATTCAATTTGATTGTAGTGATACTGTCTTTGAGGTCTAATAGTTTATCTAAACTATTTTGTGCATTTTCTGTTTGTCCCAAGCCCCAATAAGTTTCAATTAAAAACTCTTGAACATCTGCCATGTCAATATAATTACCGCTTTTGTCAGCCCATTCTGCAGCTTGGAGTAAATAGGTTAAAGCTCGTGCATATTCCTTTTTTTGATTAAATAGTATTCCTAAACTGGTGTAAATTGTAACTTTATTGTTGAGCGATCCGTAAATGAGGTATTGTTCAGCTTCTAACAGCGTTTGTTCAGCTTTTGCAAAGTTGTTTTGACGTTTGTAAATATTAGCAAGGTTGTTTAGCGGCTCTATAAGCCTTGACCAAGCTCTTGCACTCTTACCTGTTTGAATTGCTTTTTGGTAGTAATAAGCAGCAGAATCTAACTTGTTAAGAATTTTATATGATAAGCCAATATTGTTATATGAGGCGGTAATAGAATTTTTATAATCTCCTTCTAATCCAAGCTTTATTTCCAAACTCTTGAGATAATATTCAAGTGCCTTTTTCTCATTGCCAAGTTCTGTTGACCAAATGTTGCCCATTTGGTTATAGGCTTTTGCTTTTTGGATGAGGTCTTGCCGGTATGGTAATGAGACAAGTTCAATGTAGCAGTCCAGTGCTTTGGTCGGGTTGTTATTGTCATAATAATATAATCCCAAATCAAGTAAACTGCCCATTATTCTTGTGGTATCTCTGTTTTTTTTCCAATAATTTAATGCTTGTTGAATTACTATGATTGCTGAATCAAGATTTCCTAAGTCTGCATAAACTTGCCCATAGGATTGGAGAATACGTGTCTCTAAGTATTGGTTTTGAGCAATGCGATATTTCTTTTTCGCTTGTTCTAAATATTGAAATGCTTCTTTGGGTTGTCCGTTAAAAGAGAGGATTTTACCAATCTGATGTAATACTCTCCCCTGATGTTCAATGCTATCTTTAGGTGAATCATTAAGAATTTGTTTCAGAATGATAATAGCTGAGTCGGATTTATCCTCATCAATCAGTTGATTGACTAATGTCCTTTTTTGGGTAGATTCTTGAGCATTGATTATTAATGAGGTCAAACAAATAATAATCAACAAGAATAACTTCTTTAAGCAACTGTTGTAATGCAGTGTCAATGGTAATTTGCTTTGGTAAACGCTTCAAAGAAAGTAAATTTTTAAGAGAAATCTTAAGTGAATTGTATTTCTTTGACTTGTTGTAATTAATGAGTGTTTCGTTGCTTGCTGTAACTTACTTTTGCATGCCCATAAGCGAATGATAAAGCGAATAGATATCGGTGATTTGTTTAAATTAAACCAAGATGTTGTAATCATTGATGTTCGAACGCCAAGCGAATATTCGCATGCTCATATTGTGAATTCTATCAATCTGCCAATTTTTACAGATGAAGAGCGTGTTCAAATTGGCACAACATACAAACGTAAAGGAAGAGAAGAAGCTATATTGCTGGGCTTTGATTTGACAGGTAAAAAATGGAGGGCTTTTATTGAAAATGCTCTGCAAATAGCTCCTGATAAAAAGGTTCTAATTCATTGCTGGAGAGGAGGAATGCGTAGTGGCGCAATGGCTTGGATTCTTGATTTCTATGGTTTTGAAGTTTTAGTGCTCAACGGAGGGTATAAGCAATATAGAAATTGGGTATTGAAGCAATTTGCAAAGGACTATCCGTTCTGTGTTCTGGGTGGAATGACAGGTTCTCACAAGACTGAAATTTTAAAAGAATTGGCAGTAAAAGGAGAGCAGGTTATTGATTTAGAAGATTTAGCTCAACATTTGGGTTCTGCTTATGGTTCATTAAATAAGTTGATTCAGCCTTCTCAAGAACAATTTGAGAATATGTTGGCGCAGCAATTGTCGAACGTCAATATTCACAAAAGAATTTGGATAGAAAATGAAAGTTCTCTTATTGGGAAAATTTCTATTCCCCCAGATATTCTCAAACAAATCAAATCTGCACGTTTGGTTGAATTAAGGATTGACAAAGAGCAACGGGTGAAATTCTTAACCGAAGAGTATGGGATGTTAGATAAGAATTTTTTGATAGAATCCACTCAAAAAATTCAGAAGAGATTTGGACCTGAGCAAACTAAGGACGCAATCAATGCGATTCAAGAAAATAGAATAGAGGATTTTATTAGGATTGTATTGATTTATTATGATAAGACTTATACAAATGGAATATTAAACAGAGATGCGACAAATTGTTTTCCATTATCAATAGAGTTTGACAATGTGCAAAATACTGCTCAACAAGTGATAGCATTTGCAAATAATAATAATTTAACATAAGTGATGAACCGATTATGGGTGAAAATACAATCAAATTAACTCAATATTCTCATGGCGCAGGTTGCGGTTGTAAGATCAGTCCAACCATTTTGGATAAAATATTACATACTTCTGCAAAACAAATTGATTCTCGTTTATTAGTAGGAAACAAAGAACGTGATGATGCGGCAGTAATAGATATGGGTGATGGAAATGCGCTGATTTCAACTACAGATTTCTTTATGCCTATTGTTGACGATGCGTATGATTTTGGGAGGGTTGCTGCTACAAACGCGATTAGTGATGTTTATGCCATGGGAGGCAAGCCGCTGGTTGCAATTGCAATTTTAGGTTGGCCCATAGATAAACTTGCACCGGAAGTCGCACAAGAAGTTTTAGAAGGTGCCCGCAGTATTTGCAGCCAAGCAGGAATTAGCATTGCAGGGGGGCATAGTATAGATAGCCCTGAGCCAATCTTTGGATTGGCTGTGAATGGTTTGGTGGAGAAACGATTTTTAAAAAAAAATTCAACGGCAACAGAAGGCTCACTTATTTTTCTTACTAAACCTTTGGGCATTGGTATTTTGTCAACTGCTCAAAAAAGAGGTGTGCTGTTACCTCAAGATGAAGAACTGATGTTGAAGTATATGACAACTTTAAATGAGTCGGGAGTTTCATTTGGTCGCATTGAGGGGGTGAAGGCGATGACTGATGTTACAGGTTTTGGTTTGTTGGGACATTTGTCTGAAATGTGTGAAGGGAGCAATTTGTCAGCTGTGTTAGAGTTTGATAAGATACCGGTTATCCCATCTATTTATCAGTATTTAGAAACGGGATGTGTACCTGGTGGCACTAATAGGAATTTCAAGAGTTATGGACATAAGGTTTCAGAGTTGAATGATTTGCAGAGAAATATATTGTCAGATCCTCAAACCAGTGGTGGGTTGTTAGTTGCTGTGGAGGAGAGTGCAAGTGACAAATTCTTTCAACTGTTAATTAATGCAGGGATTGCACCTGTTGCCATTGGGCGTTTTGTAAAAAAGATGGATAAATTGATTGACGTTCTCTAAATTTATTATGAATGATTAAAAATCATTCAATTCATTTGCTATAGAACGTAGCTCGTCACGATTGTACTTATTGTCAGACTTTTCTAACATAGAAAGGAGTGTAGAGAAATGCTCTTCAGCAGTATATTCTTCATCCTCTAGGGGGTTGCCATCTTCGTCTTCTTCGGGTTTAATTACAGGATATTCCCATGCACCATTGTTTTCCAAATGCTCATAAGCCATACGAATACAGCGGATAACTACAGGGTCGTTTTCTAATTTTGCAAGTTCTCTCAGTTCTTGTAATTGTGGTATAAGAGATTCTGCGTCAATACCGCCTTTTGTTACTTCTGAGGTGATTTTTTGGATTAGTTTATTTGCCTTAGGACTATTCATGGTACTTTATTGAGGTTGCAAAAATAAGGATATAAGTTATAAATAGAAATTCTATTTTTTACGCAAAAAGGTTACATGTTGCTTTGCTTATGAGTCTGTGTATGGTACATGTGATATACCTGAAATAACATTGCTGCAAAAATGAGAAACGCCATTGCTTGATGCGTTACACCCAGCCATACCGGTACAACAAATAGTAGAGTGAAAATCCCGAGTAGAACTTGTATCAAAATGAATAACATTACAATATTGGTAGATTGAATTTGAACTGAATTAAGATTCCAAGTTGGGTTTTTGCGTTTTAACCAAATGTATAAAACGAGTGCCAGTAAAATCAAAGCAACTGTTCTGTGAATAAATTGTACACTGAGTGGGTTATCTATCAGACTTATTAATCCATTGTTCGCCAATACTTCTCCTACATCAGGAGCAATCCACTTATCTCCCATCATGGGCCAAGTGTTGTACATAAATCCGGCATGAGTGCCCGCGACAAATGCACCATAGATAATTTGAATTATCAATATTAAAAAAGTAGTAAGACTCAATGTTTTGATAGATTTAGATACGTGGTTGTTAATGGGGGTTGCTTTTGCTTTGAGACCTAATATCACCCAGTATATATATCCAAAAGTGATAAAGGCATTGGTTAGATGTATAGCAAGTCTGTAATGGCTCACGTGTGTATTATTCACTAAGCCGCTTTTTACCATATACCAACCAAGAAATCCCTGCCACGCACCTAACGCAAGAATAAAAAGTAGTTTTGGTAATAGGGTACGGCTAATTTGTTTTTTATATAGGAAAAATAGAAAGGGAATAATGAATGCAAATCCCATCAATCTGCCAATTAGTCTATGTAAATATTCCCACCAGTAAATGTTTTTAAAGTCTGATAAGGTAAAATCTGCATTTAATAGTTTAAACTGTGGAATCTGTTGGTATTTAACGAATTCTTCCTGCCACTTTGCTTCGTTCATTGGAGGTAACGTGCCTGTAACCACATTCCATTCCGTAATAGATAATCCTGAACCTGTTAGACGTGTAATGCCGCCTATTATAACCATTGTAAAAACTAAAAAACATCCACTATATAGCCAGAGAATTAAGGGACGATTGTTGTTTAATGTTGAATTACTCATTATTAGATTGTAAGAATCAGGGCTCAAATATACAAGAATTGGACATGCTGAATGGGAAGTTTTGTTCCTGTTTATCTATACTTTTAGCGCAATAAGGATAAGGTGCCCTTGTATTCATAATCCTTGCCGTCAAAGCCTGTAACCTTTACTTTGTAGGTATAAACATCTTGTTTGCAATCCACGCCATTAAATGTTCCGTCCCAGCCTTCTTCGAGGTTATTAGACTCATAGA